>NZ_JACSQZ010000049.1 GCF_014836325.1 Clostridium gallinarum | reverse complement strand
ATTTTATTTATTATATGGATTATTGGAGTAATTATAATAACGTCTAAAATATTAATTTCATATTTAAAATTAAAGTTAAATATAAGCAAAGAATACAAAGAGTATAAAAATTATGATATAAAAGTTGACAATAGTGTAGAAAGAGAAATTCTAAATGTAAATAAAAATATACAGGTTAGAATTACTAATGAGATTAATAGTCCTAGTTTATGTGGAATAATAAATCCTAAGATTTTAATTCCATTAAATATGGTAAATAATCTTAATAATGAGGAAATGAGATATATAATACTTCATGAACTTTGTCATTATAAAAGAAAAGATGTTTTAATATCATGGTTAGGGTATATTGCTAAAACTATACATTGGTTTAATCCTATAATTTATATAGGTTTAAATACAATGGCATATGATTGTGAAGCAGCTTGTGATGAAATGGTTTTATCAAAGATAAGGGATAAAGAAAATATTAAATATGGAAATACAATACTTAATGTTCTTCACTTAATCAATATAAAAAATACTGTTCCAGGAACTACTTCTATGGTTACTAATAAGAAACGACTTAAAGATAGAATTAAATTTATTGCAGAAAATAAAAAGTTTACTTATAAAACTGTACTTTTAGGAATTATAGCTATAGTGATTTTATCAGCAGTAGTATTAACAAATAAATTAACGAGTGAGAATTTAAATTTAGTTGATAGCTCCAATATTAAAGAAGTAACTATAAGGGTAATGCCATCACCTCCTAAAGAAAAATTAATTAATAATACTGAAGATATAAAAAAAATAGTAGATTACATTAATTCAATAAAAGTAAAGAATAAAAAACAAGAAGTTTATAAGGGATGGGAAGTTAGTATTATCTTAAAAAGTGATAAAGAATACAGTATTTATTTTACAGGAAATAATATAAATATTGATGGGATTCAATATAGCGTAGATAGCAAAACAATTGAAAATATTAAAAAGTTATATAATGATTTAAATTATGAAGAAGATTATGTAGTGAAAAGTGAAGAAAAAAATAGCAACAATAATAGTTACGGAACATTTTTAAATAAAGTAAAATCTGATGGATATAATATTGTTTCTGGAAGTAGTTTGGGTGGGAGAATAACTTTACCTAACGAAGTGAATTCATCAATTTCAATATATGAAGGATATAATAAAAGTTTGGAAAATGGATATAATTTAGATCCTTATCTAGGAACAAAAGTAGATTTAATATCATTTCATATAGATAATACAGATGGAATTCAAGAAATTATAGGACTACTTAATGATGATATTTTAGTGGGATATTGGTTATCACCTATATATAATAAAAAAGGTGAAAGTGAAGTAAATAAAATATTAAATGAATTAAGGGTAGAAACATCAGGAGATCTTTCATATATAAAACTTATAAAATATTTAGGTGGAAATTTTGGTTTAAAAGTTGAAGAAGTTAGTAAAAAGACTTTGACTACTAAGGATAATGGATATTCAACAGAAACATATACTATAAAAGTAAATGATGAAGAGTTGAAGATTTATGAATATAATGATTCAAGAGCTGCCTTAAGTGAGATTTCTTTACTTAATGAAGATGATTATAGTGAAATTTCTTACGCTACAGATTATATTTTAATAAACATGGAAGAACTAAGAAATGCTAAACAGGTTTATTTTATAGATAAAATGATATGTCTATACAATGGAGATGATGATGAAATTAAAAATGCGTTAAATGCAATTTTAGATGCTCCCTTAGTTAGTTTAAGTAGAGATAAGCTTAGAATTTCTAGTAATGATGTAAAGTTAATTTATCCAGCTCATTGGATAGGAATGCAAGAGCCAATAGAAATGATTATTGGTGAAGAAAATCATCTAATTGATAGTACGTTTATTAAGCAAAATAAAAATATATGTGAAGTAAGAATTAATACTTATTTATTACAAAAAATTATGGCCTTTGATGGAGAAAAAATATTAATAAAATGGAAAGATAAAATTTCAAGTAAAGAAGATAAAACTTTTGTAACTGAAATAAATAGAAATGATTTTATTAGAGTAGTTAAAACACATGGAGGATATATTGATAGTGGATTAGTTTATCCTGAAATTGAAATAAATACAACAGATAAAGAGGTTATAGGAAAAAAACTTTATGAGGAATATATAAAGCTGCATAGTACTGATTGGTTTTTTAATCTAAATAATGGAATAAATAAAGAACCAGAAATATCTGCACTAGAAAGTAAGATAAATGATGTTTCTTTAATATCAGAAGGAAAATATATTTTTACTGTATGTATTTCATATGATATAAAAGCAGCAAATGAAAAAAGCCCATGGTATGCAGGAAATGGAGAGATAGAAGAAAATAACTGGATAGTAAACAAAGTAACTTTTATAGATATTGAAAAAATTGGAGAAAATAAATATAGGATTATAAATGGCTATACAGGCTAAAGTAAAAGATTAAGACGTAAAGCAATATATAAAATTATATATTATGAATTAGAAATTGAAACAGGCAATTACAATTATATGAACTGATCCTTGTTAATTGATAGGGATTAGTTCATATCAATATTGTCTGTTTTTTATTTTATTATTTATCTTAATATCTATATTATATTAAGATAAATAATAAAATAATAGATTATAAGTGTAAATTTTAAGAAATATAAATAGAATATATTTCAAATGCAATTACTTTATGTATGTAGTAAGTATATATGGGTGTGTTTTAAAAAGTTGTTGCTTAGAAAAATATTTAAATAAATTTAAAGTGAAAACTAAAATTATATAAAATTTATTAAATGAAAATAAAGCTTTTAAATATATGATCTATGATTTAAGTTCAAAGTTTTAATAATAAAATTAGAAAATTACTTTTAAGCTAACTAGAGCGTTGAAATGATAGCTTATAATCTGAGAATTCACTTATTTTTATATAAGAGGATTTAGAAAAATAATCTTTAAATAGTAAAACTTGATTTAATAAGAATGTTTCATAATTATTTTTAAAATCTATTATATACCAGTTTAAGTAGTTTTCTAAGTATTTTGTGGCAACTCCTTTAAATCTAAATAGCCAATTTCTTATATTAAGAGAAAACTTATGAATAAAAATACTTTTAGAAGGTAATCTTTCATTTATATTATTAATTTCAATAGAATTTCTATTTGAATGTTTATTAGTTTGTATTTGGGAAACTAAATTTAATATAATTTCTTTTGAAAGAGGAAGAGTTGAAGCATTTTGTTTTTTTGCATAAATATCAAAGTATCTATCGTTATAAGTAGATAATACTGCAGTTTTATCTATATTTTTAGCAAAATGTTCATTGATAGTAGAAAGAGAAATAGTACGTCTACTAATAACTTTAGAGATTATAGTACTATTGATATCAATTCCACAAGCAATAAAAATATTTTCTTTTTTAATATATTTAGCAGATTTATTTCCTTTTAAATTTTCCTTAAAAATTAATTTGCTTATTTCAACATAATTTTTAAGAATACCATTATTATTTCTATTTTCAGTAGTTAATATTTTATGTCTCCAAAAGAAGGACGTGGCTAAGTTTATATTTAGAATTTTAGAGCATTCTCTTAGGGATTTACCATTATTCATTAATATAAAGTATTTCATCCACAGATCTACTGATTTTTTTGAATAGCTAAATATAGTATTAGTTTTTGAGGAGAAGGTTTTATTACAGTTTTTACTTTTACACTTAAACCTTTGTAAGCCTCTATAGTTGCCATGTTTTATAAAGTGATCACCATTACAATAAGGACAAGTATCTATTTTTCTATTATTAAGAATACTAGAAGTTGTTATTTCATTAATATATTTATTTACAATGATTAATTTATTTTTTATGTCATCATCACTAAAATTAGGAATATCTAATAAATAACTCATGCAATTATTTCTCCTTGTTTAGATTATCATACATATAAATTTTTGACATAAATTACAAAAAGAATTCACTTAAAAGCATATAAAAAAATAAAAACAACAATTTTTTAAAACAGATGCATAGTGATGTTAGATATATAGTATGAGTACTAACTAATATATTGATTGGTATTAAAATAATTTTTGAAATTAGAAGTTTAAATAAATAGTTATATATAAATAAAAATAATATTTAAGGTTTTTTTAAGAATTTATGAATTTTATTATTAAGATATTATAACTAGAATATAGATATAAACTTAGAGTATGGTAAACTTATTTTATAAAAGAATGGGAGTGAATATTTTGAGTAAAGAGAGAATTTTAATAGTTGATGATGAAAAAGAAATTAGAGATTTAATAGATATTTATTTAAAGGGGGAGGGATATGAAACATTAAAAGTAGAAAATGGTGAAGAGGCTTTAAATATTTTAGAAGAGAATGATATAGATTTAATAATTTTAGATATAATGATGCCAAAAGTTAATGGAATAGAAGCTTGTCTAAAAATAAGAGAGCAAAGGGAAATGCCTATAATTATGTTATCTGCTAAATCCGAGGATATAGATAAAATTTTAGGGTTAAATACAGGAGCTGATGATTATTTAACAAAGCCATTTAATCCATTAGAATTAGTAGCTAGAGTAAAATCTCAATTAAGAAGGTATAAGAAATTTAATAACATAGTAACTAAGGCTGAAATTGGAGAAATAAAAGAAAATATATTAGAAATAGATGAGATTAGCATTAATATGGAAACACATGAGGTTTTTAAAGATGGAATAGAAATAAAGCTTACTCCAACTGAATTTGATATATTAACTTTACTTGGAGAAAACAGAGGAAAGGTGTTTAGCATAGAAAATATATATAATAGTGTATGGAAACAAGAATTTATGCAATCAGATAATACAGTTATGGTTCATATAAGAAAAGTTAGAGAAAAGATAGAGGATGATCCAAGAAAGCCTAAATATATAAAAACCGTATGGGGGGTAGGCTATAAAATTGATAGGTAGAAAGAATAAAAATCAAAAGAAAGAAAAAATTGGATTGATTCAAATATTGAAAAATTTAATTTTGAGAATTATATATAAGTTCTATAACTCTAAATTAGGAATAAAAATTAGAAGCTTTTTAGAATGGATATATAGAAGAATTGAAAAAAGTATAAGATTTGAACTTATGGTTGTTTTTGCAATTTGTTTTTTAGCTTCATTTTTATTTTATGGGTTTGCTAATAATATGTTAGTTAAAGATAGAACAATTACTAGAATTGAATATGATTCAGCTCAAATTCAATCTAATGCATATTCTATAGCTCAAAATTTAAGTGGTGGATATGGATATGAAGTAAATGGCTTAGAAGATGAAATAGCTATTAATGAAATATTAAATAATTATAATGATGGTAAAGCTAAAATTTATTTAACGGATTTAGATGGAAATATACTTTATAAAGTTAATGGAGATGCTAAGGATAAATTAGATATTTATAATATATTAGATAGAAGTAATAATATTCAAGATGAAGGAGCAGAAAGGGTAGTTATCTATCCGGTTAAAATAGGAGGAGATAGAGCTTATCTTATTTATTATCAAACTCCAACTCCATATTTATCCTATGAGTATTATACTGATACAAATTCATTTTTAGCCTTAGTTTTATCTGTAATTATATTTATTTCTATATTTATTATAGTTACTAACAAAAAAATGAAGTATATTGAAGAAATTGCATCTGGAGTTAGAATAATTTCTAGTGGAGATTTATCTTATAGAGTTGAGGAGAAGGGAAAGGACGAAATAAAGAACTTAGCAGAAAATATTAATAACATGGCTGCTGAAATTGAAAATAGGATTGAAGCGGAAAGAAGATCAGAAAAAACAAAAAGTGAGTTAATTACAAATGTTTCTCATGATCTAAGAACTCCATTAACATCAGTTATGGGATACATAGGATTAATTAAAGATGGAAAGTATGAAAATGAAGTAGTAATGAAGGAGTATTTAAATATAGCTTTTAATAAGTCAAATCAACTTAAAGAACTTATAGAAGATTTGTTTGAATATACTAAACTAAATAATAGAGGAGTTCTTTTAGAGCAAAACAAGATAAATATAGTTGAATTTTTATCCCAAATTATTGAAGAATATATCCCTATATTTGAAGAAAATAATATAGAGATAGTTAAAAAGTTTGTTGATGAAAAATCTATAGTAGATATAGATGCAGGAAAAATGGTAAGAGTTTTTGAAAATTTATTTTCTAATGCTATAAAATATTCTTTTAAACCGGGAAAAGTAATTGTGTCTACTTATGAAAGTGGTGGTTACGTAAGTATATCTATAAAAAATAAGGGTGAAAGTATACCAAAAGAAAAGATTGATAGATTATTTGATAGGTTTTATAGGCTTGACGAAGCTAGAAATTCAAATACTAAAGGAAGTGGTTTAGGTCTTGCTATATCAAAAAATATAATTGAATTACATAAGGGTAAAATTTGGGCTGAATGTGTAGGAAATGATATAAGCTTTTTTATAAAGCTAAAGTGTATTAATTAAATATTAAAGTAACCTTTAAGAAGATAAATAATAAACTGATATAGAGATTATTTTTCTTGGAGGAAAAATGCAAAATAGAAATCCTAATAGTACTTTTGGAATAGACATAAATGAATATACTCAAAATGTTAACTTTCAAACATTAGCTAGCACTGTAGACTTTTTGTATTTAAGATCTTCTGGATCTGGTTCAGGGAGATTTAGAGTTGATAAAAAGTTCTTAGAGTTTGCAAAGTCTGCAAGAAACTATGGAATACCAGTTGGAGCTTATCACTTTGCTGTGCCTTCATATGATTTAAATACAGCTGATTCTCAATGTAATGACTTCATAAACATACTACAAGAAGGCTTTGGCAAAAATAATTATGGAGATTTATTTCCAGTAGTAGATGTAGAAACTCCTATTGATAATAAAATAAGTACAAAAGCTCTAATAGATTGGGTTGAAAGATTTAGAAAATGTTTTGAAAAGAAAACTAGAAGAAAACTTATGATATATACAGGTGCGTTTTTTATTGAACTGTATAATGATTTTAAATTACCTAATGGAACACAGCCTTTAAAATCTATGCCTTTATGGATTGCTCTTTATAGCAATATTCCAGTAAATCCACCTTATCCACCTGATTTAGGAGGTTGGACTAGATGGAGAATATGGCAATATAGTGAAGGTGAAACAGTTAGGGGCGTAGGAAATCCGGTTGATGCTAATTGGGGACCAGATAGTGTGGATTTATTAATGCAACCAAGGCAAGTTAAGAACTTAAAAGCAGTTAAATCAAATGGTATGTTAAAGATAACTTGGAGTAAAAATACAGATACAGACCTTTTAGGTTATAATTTATTTGTTAATGGATATTGGATTGGAACTGTTGATAAGGATGATACTAGTTTTGATATTAGACTTTCGGAATTACCAGTAAAAACAAATGTTCCAATTACTGTATCAATTGAAGCTTTTGACTATGATGGAGAAACATCACAAGTTAGAAGTAAAGTAGTTGTATAATTAAAAAGAAAGATGAAAATTCTATTAAAGTATTTATAAAAGTAGAATTTTCATCTATTTTTATTGTAAAATTTAATAAAAATATTTAAATAATATTAAGATATTTTTATTAAATTTCATATGAAAATATAATATAATAGTATGGATATATTAAATAATAAACTTAATTAGGAAGGAGTGGGGCTTGTGGAAAAAATAAGTAAAAAAACTTTAGTTTCAGGTGGAATTTTAATTTTAATTGTTGCATTAGGAATAATAAGTTATGTTTTTTCAATAAATAAAAAAGTTGCAACTTGGAATGATAAAATTTATCCGGAAATTAATGTTTATGGTATAAATATTGGTGGATTGAGTAAAGAAGAAGCAATAAATATATTAAAAGAAGATTTACCAAAAGTAATTATGGACAAGAAGCTAAAAGTAATAGTAGGAGATAAAGAATTAGAGTTAAATTATGAGTCATTAAATCCTACTTATAACATAGAAAAAATAGCTGAAGAAGCATTAGCTTATGGTAAAGATAAAGGTGTATTTGCTAAAAATTCTTTAATTAATGGAAAGAAAGAAATAAGTATAGATGCTGACATAATATATGATGAAGAGGCACTAATTAATTTTGAAGATAGGGTTGTACAAGAGGTTAGTATCGAAGGTAAGAATGCATCTATTTCAATTGATTCAGGGAATATATCAGTTATTCCAGAAGAATCAGGCAAATCTATAGATAAAGAAGAACTTCATAATAAATTAATAGAAAATATTAATGGAGATCCAAATCATGAAGTTGAAATAACTTTAGAATTAAAAGAACAAGATGCGAAGATAAAAGCTGAAGATTTAAATAAAATAACAGGGAAAATAAGTAGTTATAGTAGTAATTATTCTAATACTGGTGATGGAAGAGTTAAAAATATGGAGATAGCTGCTGGGGTAATTAATGGAACTATAGTTATGCCAGGAGAGGAGTTTAGTTATAATGCTTTAATAGGAGATACAACTCCGGAAAAAGGATATGAAAAGGCTAATACTTACGTTGGAAATGAAATAGTTCCTGATTATGGTGGAGGTATTTGTCAAGTATCAACTACTTTATACAGAGCAGTTATGAGTGCAAATATTAGATCTACAGAAAGAATGAATCACTCATTAACTGTTTCATATTCTGAACCAGGATTAGATGCAACTGTAGCAAATCCATATGTAGATTATAAATTTGTTAATACTTATGATTTCCCAATATATATCCAAGGATATGTTAGCGGAGGAGTTGTTAGTTTTTCTATATATGGAAATGTTGAGGCTATGGGTAACAAAACATATAATCTTGTAAATGAAGTTCATGAAAAATATAATCCAGAAGTTAAATATGAAGATGATCCAACTATGGAAGAAGGAACGGAAAAAGTTGTTAGTTATGGAATGCCAGGATATAAAGCAAGTTCTTATCTTGTTACTTATGAAAATGGAGTTGAAGTTGATAGAGAATTTATAGCTACAGATGTTTATTTAACAACTAATACTGTTATAAAGAAAGGTACTAAGAAAAAAGAAGAACCTAAAAAAGAAGAACCTAAAAAGGAAGAAAATCAAAATCAAGAAAATCAACAAAATAATGTTGATGAAGATAAAAAACCAAGTAGTGAAGAAGAAAATAAGCCTACAGAGTAAAAAGTTAATACAATATTAAATTTGAGGTTGATTAAAGCAACCTCTTTTATAATTTTTTCCTTTAGTTTTGAAGTGTTAAAATATCATAGAAAGGTGACTTGTAGCTTGCGACGGAACCTTGCTATGATACTTTAACACCTTTTTTTATTTTAATTTAATATTGACCTTGTTGAGGAATAGATAGGCTAATGGTATTATTAATATAAATAAGATTGAAAAGGAGTTTTTTATGTCTTACAAAATGATTTGTATAGATATGGATGGAACCTTATTGGGAAGGGGAAAAAAGATATCTAAAGAAAATAAGGAAGCGATAAAAAAAGTTCATGAAAAAGGTATAGAAATAGTAGTTACAACAGGGAGAATATATAATAATGCAGCTTATTATTCTCATCTTTTAGGAGTTGAATCGCCTGTTATAGCAGCTAATGGAGCAATTGTTAGAGAAAAGCATACAAATAAAATTATATATGAAAATCCTATAAAAACTGAACAGTGTATAAAACTTCTTGAAATATTATTAAAAAATAAATTTTATTTTCATTTTTATACTACTGATGGAATATATTGTGGAAATCCACTAACAAAAAATCTAACTAAAATGTATATGACTAAGCAAGTAGGATATGATGAATTAAAAGTAAAATATTATGTAATTAAAAATTTTAATGAGTGGAAAAAGTTTTTTGAAGAAACTAATGGAAAAATAACTAAATGTATTGCATTTTCGCTATATCCACAGAAGATAAAAGATTTGAAAAGGGATTTAGATAATTTAAAAGATGTGGTTTATTTTGGAGCAGGCTCTAGAAGTCTAGAGATTAACAACAAAGGTGTATCAAAAGGAAAAGCTGTTAAAGCATTAGCTGATTATTATGGATTTAAAAGAGAAGAAATAGTATGCATTGGTGATAATGAAAATGACATATCTATGATTGAATATGCAGGATTTGGTGTTGCTATGGGAAATGCGATAAAAGAGGTTAAAGATTTAGCAGATTATATTACTGCTACGAATAGAGAAGATGGTGTTGCAAAGGCTATAAAGAAAATTTTTAATATATAGAAGTATTTATAAATAAAGTTATAAGCATAATAATTAAGAGGTGATATTATGTTTATACCACAAAAAGTAGTATTTGAAGAAAAAGCTTTAAATTTTGAATTAGGAAAAGAACTTTAGTAGTTGGAGTTAAGGGAAACCTGATGGATATGATATAGGATTTTTAATTGCGCCTGTATTTATTTATGATGGATGGAAAAATGACTATAACAAATTATTAGATAAAGTTAAGAATGATTTTGAAGGAGAGAAAATTACTTTTGAAGTAATAACTCATAGATTTACAGAAAGAGCTAAAAATAATATTTTAACTATTTATAAAGATTCTACATTACCAATGAAAGAAGATAGAAAATTTAAATATGGTTAGTTTGGATATGGTAAATATATATACAAAGATGATGATATGAAAGAAATAAAAGAATTTTTTTCTGATAGATTAAAAAAGATTTTGGTGAAGATAGTATTTTATATATAGTTTAAGAAAATATTCTGTTAATAAATTATAAATGACTTTGACTAATAAGTTTTCATATAGTATTATTTTTAATATGGTAATAAATAAGTAAGATAGGTACATCTTACTTTTTTGTTGGAGGTAAAAAATGAATTTAAATATAGTACTATATCAACCAGAAATACCGCAAAATACAGGTAACATTGCAAGAACTTGTGTTTTAACTAATTCAAAGTTACATTTAATTAAACCAATGGGCTTTAAGATAGATGATAAGCAAGTAAAAAGAGCTGGATTAGATTATTGGAGTGAACTTAAATTAGAAATTCATGAGAGTTATGAAGATTTCATGAACAAATATGGAAATGAAAAAATATTTTTAGCAACAACTCATGGAGGAGAACATTATGATGAAGTTTCATTTAAAGAAGGAGACTTTATAATGTTTGGAAGAGAAACTTCAGGAGTTCCAGAAGATGTGCATAAAGCTCATGAGGGAATAAGAATACCAATGATAAAGACTAGTACAAGAAGCTTAAATCTTTCAAATACAGTAGCAATTGTAGCATATGAGGCATTAAGACAAATTGGTTTTCCTGAAATGAAATAATTAGGGGGAATAATAATGGAAAAAATAAGAATATTAACAGACAGTTGTTTAGATATTCCAGAAGAATTAATTCAAAAGAATAATATTGATATTTTACCAGTTCTAATTAACTTTGGAGATGAAAGTTATATAGATAGAGATGAAATAAACTTAAAAGCAATGTTAGACAAAATTAATAAAGACGGTGTTCTACCTACTACTGCTCAAATAACTCCAAATAGATTTGAAGAGTATTTTAGAAAGGCTTTAGCTGAAGGAGATAAAGTAGTGGCTGTACTTATGTCATCTAATATGAGTGGAACGTATAATTCAGCATGCATTGCAAAGGAAATGGTTGAATCAGATGATATAATTATAATAGATAGTCAAGTTATAACATCTGCACAAGGATTTTTTGTGTTAAAAGCTTGTGAACTTAGAGATAAGGGGTTAGCTCCGGAAGAAATAAAATCAGAAATAGAAAAAATGATACCTAAGATGAATGCTTCATTATGTTTTGAATCTTTAGAAAACCTAGTTAGAGGTGGAAGAATATCTAAAACAGCAGGAGTTATAGGAACAGCTTTAGGCCTTAGAGTTATAGTTGGTTTTGAAAATGGAATGATGGTGGCTAAGGATAAAGTAAGAGGAAATAAAAAGGTTATTAAAAAAATAATTTCTGAATATGAAAACTCAAATGTAGATAAAAATGAACCAGTTATGTTAATAGAAATAGAAAGCCCAGAAATTAAGGGTGAACTAAAAAAATATTTAGATGAAAATAATATAAAGTATATAGAAACTACTCCAGGATGTGCAGTGGGAATTCATTCTGGCCTTGGAGCATGTGGATTATTTTTCTTAAATAAGTAAAATTAAAGAATTAGTTAAGGAACTTATTGATAGTTTCTTAACTAATTTTATTTTTATACTAAAAATAAAGTAATAAAGAGATAATATTTGGAAATTAAACTAAATTATTAAAGAAATATTGGTTACGGACTTGCTATAACGTTTACTTATTGTTTATACTAGTAATAAGGAAAGTTATTACTAATAATAAAAATAAAAGTGGTATTTATTGAATGAAGGTGTTATTTTATGAAACTAGATTTTAATTTGAATCTTACACAAGAACAAAGACTGGTAATGACCCAACAAATGCAGCTATCTATAAAACTTTTGCAAATGTCAACTTATGATTTAAGAGAGTATATAGAAAATGAGTTTTTAGAAAATCCAATACTTGAAGGTAACTTTGACTTTGTTCAAGAAGAAAAGAAATATGAAGATAAAATAGATTATAAGGAAATGATTAAATATTTAGAATTTGATAATTATGGATCTCAAAGTTATGGAGAATATAATAAGGATGATGATGTGTCTCCTTTTAACTTTATTTCCGAAAAAGAGTCTCTTACTGAGTTTTTGCAAGAACAACTAATTGAAGCTGATGAAGACGATTATATAAAGGCTATAGTTTCTTATATGATAGAAAATATAGATGGACGAGGATACTTGGACATGCCATTAGAGGATATATGCAAGGAATTAAATATATCTTTAGAATTAGGACAAGAAGCCTTGGAAGTACTTCAAGATTTAGATCCAGATGGAATTGGAGCTAGAGACTTAAAAGAATGTTTAAAAATTCAATTATTAAAGAAGGGTATGCTCGACGAAAACTTAGAAATAATAATAGATGAGTATTTAGACTTAATTGCAGATAATAAATATAGTGTAATAGCTAAAAATCTAAAGATAACTCCAAAAGAAGCACAGGATTTAGGGGATATAATAAAGAAACTTGAACCTAAGCCATCCAGAGGATTTTTTACTGGGGATGAAGTTAAATTTATAATTCCTGATGCAGCTATTAGAAAAATAGATGGTCAATACTTTGTTATTATGAATGAAGGTGTAATACCTAGATTATCAATAAATAATTTATATAAAAATATATTAAATAACAAAGATGATAAAAATACAGAAAATTATGTAAAAGAACGTTTAAATAGTGCAATGTTTTTAATAAAAAGTATAGAGCAAAGAAAAAGTACTTTACTTAGAATTTTAGAAAAAGTAGTAGAAAATCAAAAAGAATACTTTGATAATGGACAAAAATATTTAAGACCAATGACATTAAAAGAAATGGCTGAAATGTTAGGGATTCATGAATCAACAGTAAGTAGAGCCATTAAGGATAAATATATTTTAACTAGATTTGGAACCATAAAAATAAAAGATTTATTTACAACAGGTCTTAGTAAAACAGAAGGCCATGGTGAAGATGTAGCTGTAGTTAATATTAAGAAAAAAATAAAAGATTTAATAGATGAAGAAGATAAAAAGAAACCTCTATCTGATCAAGCTATATGTGATTATTTAAATGAAAAAAACTTAAATATATCAAGAAGAACAGTTGCAAAATATAGAGAAGAAATTGGAATAAAATCTTCAAGTAAAAGAAAAAGAATAGAATAAAATTTATTTAAAATAGGAAAGTTAAATATATAATATGACTTTATAATAACTTTCCTATTTAAACTCAAAACGCTTAAATTTTGTAAAAAGTTTTGGAAAAGTTTAAATAAAGTCTTTTAAAATCTATAGAAGTGTTTTATAATATTAAATGTGGGACATATATATAATATGTGGGACCTTTTTAGACCAAAGAGGAGGGTTGGAATGTGCAGGAAATATTATCTTTACAGAAAAAAATAGTTCCTGAACTTGTAGAAGTCCTGGAAAAGAGATATAGTATTCTTAGGACTATATATTACAATCAACCTATTGGAAGACGTGTTTTAGCAAATCAATTAGATCTTGGAGAAAGAATAGTTAGAACAGAAATAAACTTTTTAAAATCTCAAAATTTAATTGAAATCAATACTCCAGGGATGACAGTAACTGAGGAGGGGAAAGAAATTGTTAATAAACTTAAAGATTTTATTCATGAAATCAAAGGTTTATCTGACATTGAAGAAAACATAAGATCCTTCCTTGGGTTAAAAGATGTGATAATTGTTCCAGGAGATGTTGAAAAAAATCAAATAATATTAAAAGAAATTGGAAAAGCTACAGCTCATTATTTAAAATCTATTATAGAAGATAATAACATAATAGCTATAACAGGTGGAAATACTATTAAAGAGTTTGTAGAGTCTATGCCAAAGATGAATAGTCTTTCAAATATTCTTGTAGTACCAGCAAGAGGTGGTATGGGAAGAAAAGTTGAAATTCAAGCTAGTACATTAGCAGCATCTTTAGCACAAAAATTACATGGTTCTTATAAATTGCTTCATATTCCAGAAAACCTTAGCTTAAATCTTTTAGATACTTTGTTAAAAGAAAAGGAAATAAAAGAAGTTATTGATAATATTCATAAAGCAGATATTTTGATTTATGGTATTGGAGATGCGCTAGTTATGGCTGAAAAAAGAGATGTTTCAGAGGAAGAATATGATAAATTAAAATCCCTTGGAGCAGTTGGAGAAGCTTTTGGATGTTATTTTAATAAAGATTCAAAAGTAGTATCAGAAAATACTTCAATTGGAATAAATATTAATGAAGCAAGAAAAATTAACACACATATTGCTGTCGCAGCTGGAGAAAATAAAGTAGATGCTATTATTGCAACAATGAAAAATAATGTTAATGCAGTATTAGTAACTGACGAAGCAGCTGGACGAAGAATAATGGAGTTTATTAAGGAACATACTAAACAAGCTTAAAATTTTTAAAATTTTAAATATAACTATTTTTAGGAGGTAATTGCAAATGGTAAATGTAGCAATTAATGGTTTTGGAAGAATAGGAAGATTAGCATTAAGATTAATGATTGAAAACCCAGAATTCAATGTGGTAGCAATCAACGACTTAACAGATGCTAAGACTTTAGCTCACTTATTCAAATATGATTCTTCACAAGGAAGATTCAACGGAGAAATCGAAGTTAAAGAAGGAGCTTTCGTAGTTAACGGAAAAGAAATCAAAGTTACAGCTGAAAGAAATCCTCAAGACTTACCATGGAAAGAATTAAACGTTGACGTAGTTTTAGAGTGTACTGGATTCTTCACTTCACAAGAAAAAGCTGGTTTACACTTAGAAGCTGGTGCTAAGAAAGTTGTTATTTCAGCTCCTGCAACTGGTGACATTAAGACTGTTGTTTACAACGTAAATAATGATATATTAGACGGTAGCGAAACAGTTATTTCAGGTGCTTCATGTACTACAAACTGCTTAGCTCCAATGGCTAAAGTATTAAACGATAAGTTTGGTGTTCAAAAAGGATTCATGACTACAATCCACGCTTACACTAACGATCAAAATACATTAGATGGTCCTCACGGAAAAGGTGACTTAAGAAGAGGTAGAGCTGCTGCTGCTAACATCGTTCCAAACTCAACTGGAGCTGCTAAAGCAATTGGTTTAGTTATTCCAGAATTAAAAGGAAAATTAGATGGTGGTGCTCAAAGAGTTCCAGTTGTTACTGGTTCATTAACTGAATTAGTTGTAACTTTAGATAAGAAAGTAACTGTTGAAGAAATCAACGCTGCTATGAAAGCTGCTGCTAATGAATCATTCGGTTACACTGAAGATGAAATAGTTTCATCAGACGTTATCGGAATCACTTTCGGTTCATTATTCGATGCAACTCAAACTAAGGTTATGACAGTTGGAGAAGAGCAATTAGTTAAAGTTGCTGCTTGGTACGACAACGAAATGTCATACACTAACCAATTAATAAGAACTTTAAAGTACTTCGTAACTAGATAATAAAATAGTTAAGTGAATACTTAAAATATAACTTTAAATTTTGGTCTGGTTTTATAGAAAATCTATGAGGCCAGGCCAATTTTAAATTAATTAGATTTAAGAAAGTTCCTATCTCTTATAAAATTTATAAGAGAAAAAAATAATTTTAAGAGGTGAAATCAATGAGCTTTAATAAGAAAACTATAGAAGATATAGATGTTAAAGGTAAAAAGGTTTTAGTAAGATGTGACTTCAATGTTCCACTAAAGGATGGAGTTATAACTGATGAAAATAGATTAAATGGTGCATTACCAACAATCAATTACTTAATAGAAAATGGTGCTAAAGTTATCCTTTGCTCACACTTAGGAAAAGATGCATCTAAGTCATTAGCTCCAGTTGCTAAGAGATTAAGCGAAATGCTAAACAAAGAAGTAGTATTTGCAAGAGATGAAGAAGTTGTAGGAGCAAATGCTAGAGCTGCTGTTGAAGCTATGAAAGATGGAGATGTTGTTTTATTAGAAAACACAAGATGCAGAAAAGAAGAAACTAAGAATGTTGAAGATTTCTCAAAAGAATTAGCGTCTTTAGCTGATATATTTGTAAATGATGCATTTGGTACAGCTCACAGAGCACACTGTTCAACAGTTGGAGTTACTGATTACTTAGATACAGCTGTATGTGGATACTTAATTCAAAAAGAATTAAAGTTCTTAGGTGAAGCTGTAAACAATCCAGTTAGACCATTCGTTGCTATATTAGGTGGAGCTAAGGTTTCAGATAAAATAGCTGTTATCAACAACTTATTAGAAAAAGTTGATACATTAATCATCGGTGGAGGAATGGCTTACACATTCTTAAAAGCTCAAGGATACGAAGTAGGATCATCTTTAGTAGAAGCTGATAGATTAGACTACGCTAAAGAAATGATTGAAAAGGCAGCTGCAAAGGGAGTTAAATTCTTATTACCAGTTGACCACAGAGTTGCTACAGAATTCAAGGATGTAGAACCAGTAATCACAGAAGATCAAAATATTCCAGCAGGAAGCATGGGATTAGATATCGGACCTAAGACTGAAACTTTATATGCAGATGCAATTAAAGATGCTAAAACAGTTATATGGAACGGACCAATGGGAGTATTCGAATTCGAAAACTTCAATAAGGGAACAATTGCAGTTGCTAAAGCTATGGCTGATGCAGATGCTACAACAGTTATCGGTGGAGGAGACTCAGCTGCAGCTGTTAATATCTTAGGATTCGGAGATAAGATGACTCACATCTCAACAGGTGGTGGAGCTTCTCTAGAATTCTTAGAAGGTAAGGCTTTACCAGGAATAGAAGCACTAAACAATAAGTAAGCTTCTAAATCTTTGATTTAGTAAAGCGAACTTACTCATTCGAAACGAATGTGAGAAGGAGTTTCAATAAACAAGTTTTATTTATTGAATGTAAAATGAATAATGTAAAATGTAGAATTAGGGAAATAACTCCACTTAGGTGGAGTTATGAAATAAATTAATTTATTATTCAACTTTGTTGAATAATTTCATTAATTATTCATTCTTAATTCTTCATTCTTAATTTAAATAAGAGGTGATTTTTAATGAGAAAACCAATAATAGCAGGAAACTGGAAAATGCATTATACTCCAGCTGAAGCTGTAAAAGTTATAGAAGAATTAAAACCATTAGTAGCTAATGCTACATGTGACGTAGTAGTATGTCCTACTTTTGTTTGTTTAGATGCTGTATTAAAGGCAGTAGAAGGATCAAACATTAAAGTAGCTGCTCAAAACATGCACTTTGAAGAAAAGGGTGCTTTCACTGGAGAAGTTGCTCCTGGAATGTTAGAAGCTATGGGAGTTAGCTATGTTGTATTAGGACATAGTGAAAGAAGAGAATACTTCAATGAAACAGATGAAGCTTTAAACAAAAAGGTTAAGGCTGCATTTGCTCACAATTTAACTCCAATTCTTTGCTGTGGAGAAACTTTAGAGCAAAGAGAAAATGGAACAACTAATGAAGTTGTTGGAGCTCAAATTAAGGCTGATTTAGAAGGATTATCAAAAGAATTAGCTGAAAAAGTTGTTATAGCTTACGAACCAATCTGGGCTATAGGAACAGGTAAAACTGCAACTAATGAACAAGCAAATGAAACAATAATGGCTATAAGAGAAGTTGTTGCTGAAATGTTTGGAAAAGAAGTTGCTGATAAAGTAAGAATTCAATACGGTGGATCTGTTAAACCAAATACAATTAAGGACCAAATGGCTATGTCTGACATAGATGGTGCTTTAGTTGGTGGTGCTAGCTTAGTTCCAGCTGATTTCTCACAAATAGTTAACTTTTAATTAGTAAAAGGCTGTATAGTAATATAATTATTATACAGTCTTTTTTATTATTTATGAAATTATAATAAAATCAAACATGTAGATAACTTCATGAGAGTAGCAAAATTCGTAGTGTAAGAGGTAAAGTTTTTATAATTTCCTTCCTTCAGTTTGCGAAGAGATAAACATTGTATGACGGCGACTTGGAGCGCATGCGACGGAGTAAGGAATACAATATTTATCTCTTTTTTATTATCTAATAATTATTATTAAAAAATATTTTTATGCAAAGGTTTACTATATAGGTGCTTTTATTGTTAATAAGAACGAAATATAGTATAATATAAGTGAAATTAAAGAAAGATAATATTATATTAAAGTATTATTGTCAATATGATTTCAAATATAGATTAGAAATTTTTGGAGGGAATTATGGCGAAGAAACCTGTAATGCTAATGATATTAGATGGATTTGGAATAGCTCCAAAGTCAGAAGGAAATGCTGTTGAAGCAGCAAGCAAACCTAATTTTAATAGATTAATGACACAATACCCACACACTCAATTACAAGCAAGTGGATTATTCGTAGGATTACCAGATGGTCAAATGGGTAATTCAGAAGTAGGACACTTAAATATTGGTGCTGGAAGAATTATATATCAAGAATTAACTAGAATAACTAAGGAAATAGAAGAAGGTGGATTCTTTAAAAATGAAGCATTAACTTTAGCTATCAAAAATGCAAAAGAAAATAATGCAGCACTTCACTTAATGGGATTATTATCAGATGGTGGAGTTCACTCTCATATAGATCACTTAAAAGGATTATTAAACTTAGCTAAAGAATCTGGATTAACAAAGGTATATGTTCATGGATTTATGGATGGAAGAGACGTTGCTCCATCATCAGGAAAAGATTTTGTTATTGATCTTGAAAAGTATATGGAAGAAATCGGAGTAGGTAAAATAGCTACTTTATCTGGTAGATATTATGCTATGGATAGAGATAACAGATGGGAAAGAGTTGAACTTGCTTATAATGCAATGGTACTTGGAAAAGGCGAAGTTGCAACATCAGCTGTTGAAGCTATGGAAAAATCATACAACGATAATAAAACAGATGAATTTGTTTTACCAGCTGTTATAGATAAAGATGGTATGATTAAAAATGGAGACTCTGTAATATTCTTCAACTTTAGACCAGATAGAGCTAGAGAAATAACTAGAGCTATAAATGATAAGGAATTTGCAGGATTTAATAGAGAAAGATTAAACTTAACATTTGTAACAATGACTCAATATGACAAAACTTTAGAAGGAGTTCATGTTGCATATAGACCAGAAGCTATAAACAATACTTTAGGTGAATATGTTTCAAATAAAGGATTAAATCAATTAAGAATTGCAGAAACTGAAAAATATGCTCACGTTACTTTCTTCTTCAATGGTGGAGTAGAAAAAGAATATGCAGGAGAAGATAGAGCATTAGTATCATCTCCAAAAGTTGCAACTTATGATTTAAAACCAGAAATGAGCGCATATGAAGTTACAGATGAATTAATTAAGAGAATTGATTCAGATAAATATGATATGATTATACTAAACTATGCTAACCCAGATATGGTTGGTCATACAGGTGTAATGGAAGCTGCTGTTAAAGCAATAGAAACTGTTGATGAATGCTTAGGAAGAGTGGCTGATAAGATATTAGAAAAAGATGGTACATTATTCATAACTGCTGACCACGGTAATGCAGAAATAATGATAGATTTCTCAACAGGAAATCCATTTACAGCTCACACAACAGACCCAGTTCCATTCCTATGGGTAGCAAACAATACTGAAGGAAGAACATTAAAAGAAGGTAAGCTAGCAGATATAGCACCAACAATGTTAAATGAAATGGGACTTAAAGCACCAGCTGAAATGACTGGAGAATGTTTAATAGAAGATAAATAATAATATTAAAAGGACACTACTTTATAGTAAGTGTCCTTTTATAATTTCATTTATTTATAGTGAATTACCAAAATCTGAAACAATAGTTTGTAATTCAAATCATTTGACTGTTAAATAAAAACATCATATAATATCAGTAATAAAAATTATTAGGAGTTGAATATATGAATATAAAGCTAATTACTGACTCAGCTTGTGATTTATCTATAGATTATATAAAAGAAAATAATATTGCTTTAGTATCTCTAATGGTTAATTTAAATGGAGAATTTATACCAGATGATTTAGGACAAACTATAAGTCATAAGGATTTTTATAAAGCTGTTAAAGAAGGAGCAATGCCATCTACTACACAAGTTAATGTTGGAACTTTTTATGATATCTTTAAAAAGTATGTAGAAAAAGGTGATGCTATACTTTATATAGGTATATCTTCTGCATTAAGTGGAACAGTAAGTAGTGCAACAACAGCCAGAGAAATGATATTAGAGGAGTATCCAGAGGCAATTATACACATTATAGATTCATTGTGTGTATCAGCAGGAGAAGGTGTTTTAATATATAAAGCAGTAGAAATGTTAAAGAATAATGTATCTTTAGATGAAATAGTAAACTATTTAGAATCTATTAAAAGAAAAGTTATTCATGCTATAACTGTTGATGATTTAAATCATTTAAAAAGAGGAGGGCGTATTTCTGGGGCTGTAGCAGCCGTAGGAGGATTACTTGGAATAAAGCCTACTTTAAAAATTGATGATGAAGGAAGAGCAGTAGCATCAGAGAAGTTTAAAGGAAGAAAAAAAGCATTAAAATATTTAGTTAATCAACTTGGGATAAATGGAGATAATATAGAAGAGCAAACTATTTTTATATGTAATGCAGATTGTATTGAGGATGCGTTACAAGTAAAAACAATGATAATGGATGAGTATAAAGTTAAAGATATAGTTATTACTTCTATAGGAGCAGTTATAGGAACTCATGGAGGGCCAGGAACTATAGCAATAGTATTTATAGGAAAAGAAAGATAATAAGACATAGAAAAAGAAATCTAAGTAATTTTAGATTTCTTTTTTATTGTCAAATTATAACCTTGCACATATATTAAATTAAAAGAAAAAACAAAAAAACTATTGACAAAAATAACCAATAAAAGTACAATTTAAATAAACATATCGGAATAGTAGGAATAATACTGTGATGAAGGAGAGTAATATATTTTTAAATTTACAGAGAATAGGGGTATAGCTGAGAGCCCTTAATTATAATATATATGAAGTGCACTTCGGAGTATAAGATGTGAAATA
This sequence comes from Clostridium gallinarum, assembly GCF_014836325.1. Taxonomy (GTDB): domain Bacteria; phylum Bacillota; class Clostridia; order Clostridiales; family Clostridiaceae; genus Clostridium; species Clostridium gallinarum. The sequence continues at coordinate 3,951 of NZ_JACSQZ010000049.1, read as the reverse complement.
GTAGTAGTATCTTAACGGAATGCCGTTTATAGCATAATAAGATGGAATTATATTCAATTAGAGTGGAACCGCGGAGCTTTCTTCGTCTCTTATTTTTAAGAGGCGAAGTTTTTTTATGTTTTATGGGAGGAATGTAAATGGAGATAGATTTTAAATTTATATCTGAAATTATACCAATATTTATTCAAGGAACTATTATGACTTTAAAGCTTGCAATTATATCGATTATTTTTTCTGTGATAATAGGTATTTTAATAGAAGCAGCTAGATATTTTAATTTAAAAATTTTAAATGTAATATCTAAAATTTATATAGAATTTTCAAGAAATACACCTCTTTTAATTCAGGTATTTTTTCTTTACTATGGATTAACTAAGTTTGGAATAAAATTAAGTGGATTTTCTTGTGGAGTTATTGGATTATCATTTTTAGGTGGAGCATATATGGCTGAATCCTTTAGAGGTGGAATAGAGGCAGTTTCAAAGGCTCAAATAGAAAGTGGACAGGCGCTAGGACTTAGTAAAATGCAAATATTAACTAATATAGTTTTACCAATTAGTTTTTCTATATCTATTCCAGCTATAGTTGCAAATTGTATATTTTTAGTTAAGGAAACGTCTATAATTGCATCTATTGCAGTAGCTGAGCTTATGTTTGTTACTAAGGATGTAATAGGCATGTACTATAAAACTAATGAAGCCTTGCTTTTAGTTGTTTTCTTCTATCTTATAATTTTACTTCCAATTTCAATTATTAGCAGGATTATAGAAAGGAGGTTAAGGCATGGGGAGTTTGGTAAATAATCAAATATTTAATATAGATAATTTAAAAAGACTTATGGAAGGGCTTGGAGTTACATTAAATATAGCAGTAGTATCAGTAATTTTATCAACTATTTTAGGTATTGGTTTTGGAATAATTATGACTAGTAAGAAAAAATATATTAAAGTTATTTCTTTTTTATATCTTGAAAGTATTAGAATAATACCATTAATGGTTTGGCTGTTTATTTTTTATTTTGGAATTCCAACAGTATTTAATATTCATATAGATTCAGTTTTAGTTGGATATATAGTATTTACTCTTTGGGGAACAGCAGAAATTGGAGATTTAGTAAGAGGTGCTATAACTTCTATTCCTAAAATATATTATGAATCAGCACAAGCTTTATCCTTAAATAAAGTTAAAACCTATAGATATATAATAATTCCAATAAGCATAAGAAGAGTTTTACCAGGAATTATAAACTTAACAACTAGAATGATAAAAACTACTACATTAATGACTTTAATAGGAGCTGTAGATTTAGTTAAGGTAGGGCAACAAATAATTGAAAGATCTATATTAACAGAACCATTAACACCATTTTGGATATATGGATTTATGCTAATTGTTTATTTTTTAATATGCTTCCCTATTTCATTAGGAGCAAAAACTTTAGAGAAGAAATTAAATTAGGGGGAATAGGTTATGAGTGAGGAAGTATTACTAAAGGTTAGTAATTTAAAGAAAAATTTTGGAGCTATTGAAGCTTTGAAGGGGGTGAACCTAGAAGTTAAAAAAGGAGAAGTTGCAGTTATACTTGGACCATCAGGTTGTGGAAAAAGCACATTTTTAAGATGTTTAAATGGTCTTGAAGAAATAGCCGACGGAAGTATATATCTTGAAGGATATGGTGAAATAGGAAAAGAGATACCCTTTGAAAAGATAAGGGGAACAGTAGGGATGGTCTTTCAAAGTTATGAGTTATTTCCACATTTAAATGTTATTAATAATATAATGCTTGGACCTCTTAAGGCACAAAATAGAAAAAAAGAAGAAATTGAAAAACAAGCAGATGAACTCTTAAATAGGGTGGGATTATATAATAGAAAATTTGCTTATCCAAGAGAGTTATCAGGAGGGCAAAAACAAAGAATTGCAATAGTTAGAGCTTTATGTATGAATCCAGAAATAATGCTATTTGATGAGGTTACAGCTGCATTAGATCCAGAAATGGTTAGGGAAGTTTTAGTAGTTTTATTAGAATTAGCAAGAAACGGAATGACTATGGTTATAGTTACTCATGAACTTGAATTTGCAAAGCATATAGCAGATAAAATAGTTTTTATGGAAGATGGAAAAATATTAGAAGTTTCATCGCCTAAAGAGTTTTTTAGTAATCCTAAAACAGAAAGAGCAAAAAGCTTTTTAGCTTCATTTGATTTATATAAATAAAAATTAAAAAAAGAAAGGGTGTAAATTTATGAAAAAATTATTATCAATTATGTTAACTGTAGTACTAGCTGTAGGAGTATTAGTTGGATGTGGAAAAAAGGAAACTGTAAATAAGTCATCTATAGAAAATATAAAGTCTGAAGGAAAAGTTAGAATAGGTGTATTTAGTGATAAGCCACCTTTTGGTTATGTAGATGAAAAGGGAGCAAATCAAGGGTATGATGTATATTTAGCAAAAAGAATAGCAAAAGATTTACTTGGTAATGAAGATAAAGTTGAATTTGTATTAGTTGAAGCAGCTAATAGAGTAGAATATTTACAATCTAATAAAGTAGATATAATATTAGCAAATTTTACAGTAACTCCTGAAAGAAAAGAAAAGGTTGATTTTGCAAATCCATATATGAAAGTTTCTTTAGGTGTAGTATCTCCTGATGGCTCACCAATAAAATCAGTAGATGAATTAAAGGGTAAAAAGTTACTAGTTAATAAAGGAACTACAGCAGAAAATTATTTTACAAAAAATTATCCAGAAATTGAATTAGTTAAATTTGAACAAAACACAGAAACTTTTGCAGCATTAACAGATGGAAGAGGAGATGCTTTAGCTCATGATAATACATTATTATTTGCATGGGCAAAAGAAAACCCAGGATATACAACATTTATATCAAGCTTAGGAGATGAAGATGCAATAGCTCCAGCTGTTAAAAAAGGAGATACAGAATTACTAGAATGGTTAAATAATGAAATAGATAGTTTAATTAAAGAAGGTTTCTTTAAAGAAGCATTTGAAAAGACTTTAGCTCCAGCTTATGGAGATACTGTAAAACCAGAATCAGTAATATTTAATTAATATTTAAATATAAAATATTGTTATAAAAAAACTTAATAAATAATAATATATAATAATAGTATTTTTGAGGAGAGTAATATGCCTAGGACGTATTCTTATTCAGCAGATTTTGATTCTGAAACTGAAGAGCTTTTTAAAGAGGCGGTCTTTCTTGGAGAAGGACATAATGGAATAGTTTATGGACTTCCGGACAATAAAGCAATAAAAATCTTTCAAGAAGCAAAGTGTTGTAAAGAAGAAGGGGAAATTCTTAAAAAAGTAAGTAAATCTAAATATTTTCCTAAAGTATATAATTTGGGGAAGTTCTATATTGTAAGAGATATGGTTTATGGGAGAAGATTAGACCATTATATTAAGAAAAAAGGATTTAATTATGAAATTTCAGAAGAAATTTATAATTTAATAGAGGAATTTAAAAAGTTAAAATTTACAAAACTTGATGCAAGATGTAGAGATATTTATATAACTACTGATAATAAGATTATGGTTATTGATCCAAAGCAGTGTTATAAAAGAAAAGTAAATTATCCAAGGCATCTTATGAAGGGATTAGAGAAGGTTGGAGTATTAGAAAGCTTTTTAGAAGATCTTAGATTGATAGATAAGAAAACTGCAAGAGAGTGGGAAAGAAGATATAATCAATATTTGCAAAATAGAGAAATTCAAGAATGAATTTAGAAAAAACATTGAGTTATATTACTTTTTAATATTATTAGGTAATTTTATAAAATTATATATTAAATAAAAAAGATTAAATTAGTTTATTTTTAATTTAATCTTTTTTTGTTGAAAAGATTAGTGCATATACTAAAAACTTTAGAGAAAAAGTTAGAATTTTTTTAGTAATAAATTTATTATAAGTACATATTGGTTAATAT
>NZ_JACSQZ010000048.1 GCF_014836325.1 Clostridium gallinarum | reverse complement strand
GAGCACGAGTAGTGCCGCCAGTATCATGCCCTTATAGGGCTTAATCAAGCCACCAGCTAAGCTGGTGGTACATGACTAATTAGTTAGTTCTTTTTTATGTTTAAAATAAAAATAGATTATTTGGCCTATAAAAGCTAAACTTAATAATCCAAATAAAGGATATAGGTATCCTATTAATTTAGAGAAGCCAATTCTAGATATAGGTAAAGCAATTAAGATAACTATGAATATTGCTTTCTTAAAGTCTATGTTTAAAGTATTATCTAAGGTTTTGCTTATTGAATATACATCTGAAACTTCTGTAGAAAACATTTCAAGCCAAATAACTACTAATAATAGAGCTTGTATCACATTTCCAAAGGGTTGTGCAACAAATAATAGAGGCACTTCATATTTATTAATATATGGTTGATTTATCATAAGTAAAAAGTTTATAGCAAAACTTAAAGCTACAAGTCCAATAGCACCTAATGTAATTCCTAAAAACATAGTTCTAGGCTTTCTTATTTGGTTACTTAATGGTACAAGCACTCCTAAACAGCAAAGAGTATTATACCCTGCATAAAGAACAGTAGATAAAGCTATTCCAGTTTTTTGAGGTGGAAACTTCATCATTTGCTCAATTGAAATCATATACTTACAAAACATAAAATATAAAATGGTAATTATAGTTAATGTTATAACTAATGTTGGCACAATAAATGAGTTTACTTCTATTAATCCGTTAGTATCACGAAGTAAAAAGAAAATTGCAAGTCCTATCATAATAAGTGAGCCTACAATTTTAGGTATTCCAAAAAATTGGTTAATTAAAGCTCCACTTCCAGCAAGTATTATAGATGCACTAGAAATTAAATAAAGTGTAGTTATTACCCCAGTTATCTTTCCAAGAAGATTTGGACTAACAACTTTAATAACATCTCCATAAGAATTAAGCCTATATTTAATACTTATTTTAGAAACTATAGACCCTAGTGCTATATAAAATATTCCACACACTATGATTCCAACAAAGCTTATTACTCCATATGATGTAAAAAATTCTTTAATTTCTTGTCCAGAAGCTAAACCTGCACCAACTATAGTTCCTATAAAAACTACAGCAACTTGAAAAATTTTTGAAAGTTCATCCTTCATTTTTAATCCCCCTAAATTATCTCTATTAACAATATATATAGATTGTTAGGCTTTTATTCTTAAAAATGAATAAGCTATCTAAACTTAGGGAAAATAAACTTAAGGATATACTAAGGAGGAATGAAATTGAGAAAAAAGATTTTATTATTAATGTCTTTATTAATTTCTACATTAATGTTATTTTCAGCATGCTCAGAGCCTGAAATCAATAAAGATGATATAGAAATATTTAGCTTGAAAAAGTCCTTTGAATTAGCAGAACAATATTTAGAATTGGTGAAAAACAATAATATTGATGAAGCAAATAAATTATGTACAGAAAAATTAATAGAAAACAACAAAAATATAGTACCTGGAACATCAAATATAATAGCATTTTCCCCTGATAATGTAATAGAGTCTTCAAAATCAGCTTTTATAATTTTTAATGTAATAAGAAATTCATCGAGTGAACCTAAATGTGATTTAGATAATTATGCTCTTAGAGTTATAAGAGAGGATGGAGATTATAAAATAGATGAAATAAAAGCTATAAACTTAAAACAAGTTTTTGTAAGAAATAAGTCACTAAGAATGATTAGTGAAGATGGTGGTAAAAGTGATTTAATAATTTCATTAAATAATATTCCTAAGGATGCTTATTTAAAAGAAAATGAACTTATGTTATATAAAGAAAAAGTACCAAATGCTGAATTTGGCCCAGTATCTTTAGGGTATAAGGGTAAAAAAGTAGCAATTTCAACTATAAATGAAAATAGAGCCTTTATATCTGTAGCATATATAGAGGAAAGTAAGGAAGCACAAGGTGCATCAGATTCCCAAGGTGAATCTAGTAGTAATACTGCACAAGAAAGTGGTAATGTTGAAAATAGTTTAGAGGACTTAGTAGATAAACCTATAGCAAAGAAAATAGTTCAAATGGATATGCTAAATGATGTTACTATAGATAATTTGGTTTTTACTCAAGAAGAAAGATATTTAATATTAGAGTATTTTAATTCAAATGATGTAAAAAGAATTAAAGTTTATAATAGTTCTAGTGGAGATTTAATAGATTTAAGTTTTGATGAAATATTACCAGATGATAAATATAGTATAGAATTAATAGATTTTAAAAAGGATGAATTTAGAGTAAATGTTACAGCTAAAGAAGGGGTTAATAATATTAATGAAGAAATTCCCGGGAAATATAATGTTGATATAGAATCAAAAGTAATTAAAAAAATATAGAAAACTCTTAACATATGAAAATATTGTAGTAGAATAAAAGTACAACTTAAATAAAATAAAGTGGTACTTTTATTTTTTTGGAGGAATTTATGAAAAAATGGAATGATAAAAGATATCATAGCTTAAATTATTATCTTAGAAACAAGTTTGATGAAAAAGTATATAAAATATCCTTAGATGGGGGATTTACTTGTCCTAATAGAGATGGAAAAGTAGCTAAAGGAGGATGTACATTCTGTAGTGCAAGGGGTTCAGGGGACTTTGCAGGGAGTAGAGTATTATCAATTACTAAACAATTTGAAGATAGAAAAGATATGATGGAGAAGAAGTGGAAAAATGGAAAGCTAATTGCATACTTCCAAGCTTATACAAACACTTATGCTCCAGTAGAAGAGCTTAAAAGAAAATATGAAGAAGCATTAAAACAAGAAAATGTAGTTGCCATATCTATAGCAACAAGACCAGATTGTATAGATGATGATGTTTTAGATTTTTTAACTGAATTAAATGAAAAAACATATTTAATAGTTGAGCTAGGATTACAAACTATAAATGATGAAACTGCAAGAAACTTTAATAGAGGATATGATTTTGAAGTCTTTGATAATACATTAAAGAGATTAATAGAGAGAAATATTGAAGTAGTTGCACATACTATATTTGGATTACCTGGTGAAACTGAAGAGGATATGCTAAAGACAGTTGATTATATTGCACATTCAGGAGCAAAGGGAATAAAATTCCATTTACTTCATTTGATGAAGGGAACTAAGATGGTTGAGCAGTATGAAAGTGGAGAACTAAAGCTATTAACACAAGAACAATATATAGATTTAGTTTGTAAGGGAGTAGCAAGAATACCAGAAGATATGGTTGTCCATAGATTAACAGGAGATGCTCCAAGAGATTTATTAATAGGACCAATGTGGAGTCTTAAGAAATGGGAAGTATTAAATGCTATAGACAAAGCATTAGAAGATAATGATATATGGCAAGGTAAGGATTTTAAGTAGCTATATAGAATTGGGGGAGTATATATGAAGTTAGATGTAGTTATATCTGCTGATAATATAAAAGAAGAATATTTAGAAAATAAAATAGTAGTTGTAATAGATATGTTAAGAGCAACTTCTGTAATAATTACTGCATTAGCTAATAAAGCAAAAGAAGTATTTCCTATTTTAACTGTAGAAGAAGCATTTGTAAAAAAAGAAGAACTTTTAAATTTAGGATTATGTCCTATGCTAGGTGGAGAAAGAAAAGCAATGAAAATAGAAGGATTTGATTTTTCTAATTCACCTTTAGAATATACTAATGAAAAAGTTCAAGGAAAAACAATAATTTTAAGTACCACTAATGGAACAAGAGCAATTAATTTAAGTTTAAGAGCAGAGGAAATATTAATAGGAGCTATAATAAACGCTAAAGCAGTAGCAGAAGAATTAAAGAAAATTAATAAGGATGTAGTGTTTATTAATGCAGGAACAAATGGAGAATTTTCAATGGATGATTTTATTTGTTCTGGATACATGATAAGTCTTTTATGTGAATCAGATAATCATGATCTTTCTGATATTGCAAAAACAGCAAAGTATATTTATGAAAGCAATATTAATTTAATTGATTATATAAAAGATGCAAGACACTTTAGTGTTTTACATAGCTTAAATCTAATGGATGATTTAAAGTATTGTTGTAAAAAGGATATAATTAGTATTGTACCTAAAGTAGAAAAAACATCAAAAAGCATAAAGATTTAAATAATTGATAATTTTTTTCAATTATTTGAATTTTTGTATTGACAAGCAAAATGAAAAGAGATATTATAATAGTAGATTGATAATCAATATCAATTAGGAACTAAATATATTATTAAAAGCTCCACACTTCTAATAATATACTATATAAATTATAATTAAACTCCTATATTATAGAATTTATTTCATTAAGAGATGGCTAAAATTATTTTAGCCATCTTTTTAAATGTATAGGAAAGTGTAAAAAGTTATGATGTATTATTAACTATTTATACTTTCCTTTTTTAGTTTTGGAGTGCTAAAAATATTATAAAAATATACTAGAAAATATATGGTAGTAATTCCATGGTTAAAATACACTAAATTTGAATATATTATATAAAATAATGTGGTTTTATTTTGATTAATAAATCCACATTATTTTGATAGTGGTGCTATTTTGCAGTAGATTTTTACTTATGAAAATATTATCAAAGAAATAATTAAATTTTTTAGTGGTAAAAATATCAATAAAAAATAATAAATAGATATAGTTAGAAATATCTTCAATAATTAGAAACTAACTCATATTTGGCAGCGACAATTATTATGTTACTATGAGTGGGACACAAAACATTGAATCTGAAGGAGGATTTACAAATGATTAAATCAAAATTAATTATGGTAATATCATCAATAGGATTGGTGGCTACATTAGGTTTAGGAGGTTTCGTTATAAGTTCTAAAGTAAAAATGCCTAAAGAGAATGCTGTGAATTTTGAGGAAAAAGAAGTTGTTTTAAATGAAGATAGTATAGAAAAAGGCGATAATGATGGAACTGATAATAGTGTAATTACTAAACAAGTTGACTCAAATAATAATAGTTTAAATAATGAAGTAGCTAATAATGAACTGGTAAATAATGATAACAATATAAGTTCTAATAATGATAATTTGGTTAGTGGTAATAGTGATTCGGACAATTCTGTTGAAGAAGTAGAAAGCGAAGTAGAAGGGGTATCAAAATATAGACCGTCAAATAGACCGTCCTATAATAAACCTTCATATAACAGGCCGTCCCATAATAAGCCGTCAACTGATACAAATACTCCAAGTGATCAACCATCACAAGATACTAATACACCATCTGAAACACCGAGTGATCAACCGGTAGTTTCTGATAGTAATTATATAGCAGAAATTGAACAGGCCATATTCCAAAGAGTTAATCAAGAAAGAACAGCAGTAGGACTTCCAGCTTTAAGTTATAACACAACTATGGAACACTATGCTAGAATTAAGTCCAAGGATATGGGGGATAATGGATACTTCTCCCACGAAGACTTACAAGGAAAATTAATAACTGAACAAATGAAAGCTGATGGGGTATCCTATAGAGCATGGGGAGAAAATATTGCATATATTCAAGGAATGAGTGATAATAGTGCTCTAGCAACTAAATTTATGGACAACTGGATGAATTCATCAGGACATAGAGCCAACATATTATCAACAAATTTTAGTAGTATAGGAATAGGTGTGTATAAGATAGGAAACAAGTATTATGCGACACAAGAATTTTATAGATAAATATATAAATTAAAAAACTCAGTTTTTAATAACTGAGTTTTTTAGCGTATATTAATAAAACATATAATTTTTTAAATAACTTGGAATATAAAGAACTTTAAGTAGTAAGATTCATCTGAATTCCATAAAATTGGATGATCAGCACTTTGAGTTCTTATTTCTACTTGTCTTAAAGTTCTTCTAGCATCATGAGCAGCTTCTTGAACAGTTTTCTTTAATTGTTCTTCACTCATATAATGAGAGCAAGAACAAGTTGCAAAGTAACCGCCTGATTTAACCATTTTTAAACCTCTAAGATTTATTTCTTTATATCCTCTAATAGCAGAATTTACTGTATTTCTTGATTTAGTAAAGGCTGGTGGATCTAGTATAACTACATCAAATTGTTTTCCTTCTCTTGACCATTCTCCAAGAACATCAAAAGCATTATGACATTCAAACTTAACAGTATCTTGTAAATTATTAAGCTCTGAATTTCTTGTTGCGCAATCTATTGCATGTTGAGATACATCAATACCTAATACTGATTTAGCACCTGCAATACCAGCATTTAATGCAAAAGAACCCGTATGAGTAAAGCAATCTAATACATCCTTATCCTTACATATTCTATGCATAGCAGCTCTATTTTCTTTTTGATCTAAGAAAAATCCTGTTTTTTGGCCATTTTCTAAATCAACTATGTATTTAACGCCATTTTCTATTATTTGAATATTAGTATCAAAAGGTTCAGTTAAGAAGCCTTTAGTTTGTTCAAGGCCTTCAATTTCTCTAGTTTTTATATCACTTCTTTCATAAACACCTTTAGCACCAAATTCATCAACTAATATTTTAACAATTATATCTCTATATTTATCCATTCCTAAAGTTGATATTTGAATTACATAATAATCTTCAAATTTATCAACTGTAAGTCCAGGTAAAAAGTCAGCTTCACCAAATATTAATCGACAAGATGAAGTATCAATTACTGTTTTTCTATATTCATAAGCAGCTTCAAATCTTCTTTTGAAGAATTCATAATCAATTTCTTCATTTATATCTCTAGTCATAATTCTAATAGTTATTTTACTTCTATCATTAATATAACCTTTTCCTAGAAAATAGTTTTTGTGATTATATACTTCAACTATATCTCCATTTTCATAGTCACCATCATATTCATTTATTTCATCAATATATATCCAAGGTCTTCCTTGTTCAGCTTTTTTATTTTTTCCTTTATGTAAATAAAACTTACTTGCCATAATATAGCTCCTTCCATAATAAGTTCTATAAAATTATAACATAATTATAAATTAAGTATAGGGGAGAGGGAGAAATACAAAAGTAAAATGAATAATACTTTTTATGATAAATATATTTATATTGTAAAGAATTTTTGGAGGAGGCAGTTATGATATTTAAAGCTATTATTATTCCAACACCAAGAAGAATAAAAAGATATATAGAGAAAGCTTTAATAGAGGGACATAGTGAGAAGTTTAATAAAGAATTTAACTTAAATAAAGAATTAAAACATATTAATTTAACTAAGGATAGTTTTAAGGATTATGGAATTAGTATGAAAATATTTTAAAAATAAGGCCATCTGATTATTTATCAGGTAGCTTTATCGGTAGTTATGACAGATAAAACGTATATAAAATATACTTACTTTAATTTACAAATATTAAATGTATAAAAAAATATATAAAAAATAAAAAAATTATCAAAAAAACAAGAGAAATATAAGTTGACCTTATAAAATAACTATGCTAAAATTATCAATAAAATAAGTGGAATAAAAAGTAATAATAGGAACAAAATTTAATCTATGTAAAAATTATATTGAGAATCTAAAATGCTTATATTTTACTTATAAATGGTTAAATAAAGAGGGGGAAAAAATATGAAAAGAAAGATAATTTCATTAATATTAGCTTCAGTTATGACATTAACTTTAGCTGGGTGTAGTGGAAACGGGGAAGTCAGTAGTGGTGGAAATGATACATTAGTTATAGGAACTAGTGATTTTAATGGGATATTTAGTCCATTCTTTTATAATACTGCATATGATGCACAAGCTTTTGAAACTGTGTTTACTTCTGTTTCGCAAACTAATGAAAATAATGAGTTAATAGATAATGGAGGGAGTGTTACAGGTGAAGAGGTTAAGTCTGAAGATGGAAGTGTACAAACTAAATATACTATTAAATTAAAAGATAATATGAAATTTCAAGATGGAAAACCTGTAACTATTGATGACTTAATATTTACTTATTATGTATATGCTGATCCAACATATGATGGTATGTCAACATTTGCTACTGCTATAGATATAGTTGGATTAAAGGAATATTATTATGATGATGCTAATTATTCAACAAAAGTAGCTCAAATTGGGGAAGAAGCTAAGGCAAAAGCAGCTACAGAAGAAGGATTTTTAGAATATTTAATAAAGTCTAATTGTGCAGATTGGTATGCAGGAGATCCTAATGGTGATATAGGAGATGGAAGAACTTTCATTCAATACTTAAAAGATGAAGGATATGATGCTGATAGTGTTGCTTCAGATAAAGATGCATTTTTACAATTATTAGCTAAATGTGAATATGAAAAATATGCAGATGGATATGATCCTACTGGCTGGTGGACAACTGAGTTATCAAAGGATTATATAAATGCAGGTCTTGCAGATGGAATAGATGTTGAAACTATAGAAGGAATTGAAAAAGTTGACGATTTAACTTGTACAGTTTTAGTAAATGGAATAAATATAACTGCAGATAGACAATTAGGTTTAACACCTATAACACCAAAACATTATTATGGAGAAAACTTTAAAAAGGGTGATTTATCAGGAGTTAAAGATAAAACTGATTCACCAATGGGGTCAGGTCCTTATGAGTGGGTAGGATATGAAAATAATGTAGTTACTGTTAAGAAATTTGATGATTACTTCTTAGGAACTCCTAAGATTGAAAATATAAAATATCAAGTAATTGATGATGAACAAAAAGTAAATGCTGTTATTTCAGGAGATATAGATATTACAGATCCTAGTGCTTCATTAGAAATTATGAAGGAATTAGAAGCTAATTCAATAGAATATTCTTTAGTTGGTAATCCAGGTTATGGATATATAGCTATATCTGCTAAGAGAGTTCCAGATAAAAATGTTCGTGAAGGGCTTATGCATTTAATGACTCGTGATCAAGCTATAAAAACGTATTATGGTGAATTAGCACAAGTTATACAAAGACCAATGACACCAACACTTGCAGAATATCCAATAGATGCAAAAGAATATTGGGGTTATGATAAAGCAAAAGCTTTAGAATGTTTTAAGGCAGCTGGATATGAACAAGTTGATGGGAAATTGGTTAAGGATGGAAAACAACTTTCGATTGAAGTTGGTATAGGACAAGCAGCTTCACATCCATCTACACCAATATTAACTCAAATGAAATCAGATATGGAAGAGTTAGGTGCAGAACTTGTTGTAAGTGATTTAGATTTCTCAATATTAAGCAATCGTCAACAAAATGATGATATAGATATGTGGGTTATGGCTTGGGGTAATGCAACAGATTGTGATTTAACTCAAATGTTTGGTAGCGAATATACTAAAACAGGTGGTTCTAATAGAACTTGGGTACAAGATCCAGAAATAGATGCTTTATTAAAACAAGTAACGCAAACTCTAGATTTTGAAGAAAGAAAACAATTAGTTGCAGAAGAATTAGATAAGATTATGAGTTGGGCTACTTATATGCCTGTTTATCAACGTAAAAACTTATATATTTACAATACTAATACAATTAATATGGATACAATTCCAGAAAATACTTCAACTTATTATAACTATGTAAATGAAATTCATTTATTAGAATTAAAGTAATTTTTAGTACTGGTATATGAGGATGTTTAAGTACATCCTCATATTTACATATAATGTAAAGAAATATTGATTTAGAAGGAGATGTGTTTTATGAAGCAATATATTATACGTCGTATATTGATTAGTATTGTTGTACTTTTTGGAGTATCTTTTTTAATTTATGGAATATTACGTTCTATGCCTGGAGATTTCGTTGAGCAAATGACTTCTGGTAATCCGAGTATAACAGCTGAGCAAAAGGAAAAATTAAGAGAATCTTATGGATTAAATGGTGGAGTTGTTAAAGGATATATTGGGTGGGCTAAAAATGCATTAAGAGGTAATTTTGGAAAATCATTTTTATATTCTAAGCCGGTAACAGAAGTTATTTCAGATAGAATGTGGACTTCTTTTTGGTTAGCAGCTATTGCATTTGTTATCCAATTATGCGTTGCAATTCCATTAGGAATATTAGCGGCCACAAAGCAGTACACAAAAACAGATTATATAATAGTATTTTTAGCATTAGCAGGTATTTCATTACCAAGCTTTTTCTTTGCAGCAGTTTTACAAAGAGTTTTTTCAATGGGATTAGGATGGGTTCCTTTATCTGGGATGGTAACTGCAAGAAAAAATCTAACTGGAATTAGTTTAACAATGGATATAGGATATCACTTTATTTTACCTATAACTGTTTTTGTTATAACAGGTATAGGAGGATGGCTTAGATATGTTAGAACTAATATGTTAGAAGTTTTAAGTGCTGATTATATAAGAACAGCTAGAGCTAAGGGTTTACCTGAACGAAAAGTTATAAATAAACATGGATTTAGAAATACCTTAATACCAATCGTAACATTTATTGGGGGAGCAATACCTAGTTTGTTTGCAGGTGCAATTATAACAGAAGGAATTTTCTCTATACCAGGATTAGGGAAAGCAGCATTAGATGCTGTAGCTAATAAGGATTTACCATTTTTAATGGGATATTTAATGTTTATGGCAATTCTTACATTACTAGGTACGTTAATTTCTGATATATTATATGCAGTTGTTGATCCTAGAGTTAGATATAATTAGGAGGAGATTTTAATGTTACCTGTAGAAGAAATAAGTAAAAATTTAGAAGTTAATCAGGAAGAACAAGATAATTTTGAAAAAAATCAAATAATATTAACTCCAGGTCAATTAATAATGAAAAGATTTTTCAGGAATAAATTAGCAGTATTAGGGTTATGTATTATAGTAGCAATTTCAGCTTTTAGTTTTATAGGTCCTGTATTTAGTGAATATAAGGAATATGAGATATTTTATATGGATCAAAAAACTGGAGAAGAAATAAGAATGATAGATACAGATAAACTTAATGGTGAAAATGTAGGAGTTAATGTTAAGGCGCCTATTTCTAAAAGTCATTGGCTAGGGACAGATGCAGATGGACGTGATGTTTTAACTAGATTAATGTATGGTGGAAAAATATCATTAATATTTAGTGTTGTAGTAACTTTCATAGAGTTAGTTTTAGGAGTAATATTAGGCGGACTAGCTGGATACTATGGTGGAAAAATAGATATGATAATAATGAGATTAGTAGATATATTTTATTGTATTCCGTTTTTTCCTCTTATGTTAGTTACTGCTTCATTAATGTCAGCATTTGGAGTAGCACCACAATATAAGATATATTTTTTAATGTTAATAATGGGGATATTTAACTGGTCTGGAGTAGCAAGATTAGTTCGTGGACAAATATTATCAATAAGAGAAATGGATTATATGCAAGCCGCAGAGGCATGTGGACTAAGTGTTTATCGTAAAATTTTTAAACATCTAATTCCTAATGTTACACCAGTTATCATAGTATTAGCAACTATGGATCTTGGAGGATTTATTTTATCTGAATCAGCTTTAAGCTATTTAGGAGTTGGATTATCATTTCCTTATGCATCATTAGGAAATATGGTTAATGCTGTTAATAATTCTATCATAATGAAAAATTATTTAAATATATGGTTACCACCTGGACTATTAATATTATTTATAGTTATGGCATTTAACTTTATTGGAGATGGACTTAGGGATGCATTTGATCCTAAGATGAAGAGGTAGGTGATTAAATATAATGAATATTAAACAAATAGATTTCAAAAAAAGTCAAAGAAAAAAACTTAAAGAAATAAAGAAATTTAATTCCGAAATGTATAAAAAATATAATAGAGATAAAAAAAGAAAAAATGTACCTGAATCAGAATATTTAGTAAATATGAAAGATAATAACAATATTGTAGAATTTGATAATTTGAAATCATATTTTTTTACAGATGTAGGAACTGTAAAAGCAGTAGATGGAGTTAGCTTTAGTATACCTAAAGGAACAACTGTTGGAATAGTTGGAGAATCTGGATGTGGTAAATCAGTAACAAGCTTATCTATAATGAGATTGCTTCAAGGACCACAAGGACAAATTGTAGATGGTGAAATAAGATTTAATAATAAAAATACAAATAAGGCTATAGATGTCACAAAAATATCTTTAAGTGAAATGCAAAAGCTTCGTGGAAATGAAATATCTATGATTTTCCAAGAGCCTATGACTAGCTTAAATCCAGTATTTACAATTAAGGATCAGTTAGCTGAATCTATAGCATTACACAATAAGGATATGAAAAAAGAAGATGTTGAAAAGAGAGTTATTGAATTATTAAATTTAGTAGGAATAGCTAATGCAGAAGGTATAGCTGATAGATATCCTCATGAATTAAGTGGAGGCATGAAGCAAAGAATTGTAATAGCCATGGCATTATGTTGTAATCCTCAAGTAATTATAGCAGATGAGCCAACTACAGCTCTAGATGTTACAATACAAGCACAAATTTTAGATTTACTTAGAGAGATAAAAGACAAAATTAATGCTTCAATAATGCTTATTACTCATGATCTTGGAGTTGTAGCTAGTATGTGTGATTATGTTGTAGTTATGTATGCAGGTAGAGTTATTGAGCAAGGAACAGTACACGAGATATTTAAAGAAACAAAGCATCCATATACGATTGGATTAATTAAATCATTACCTATACTTAATACAAGTAGTGATAAGTTGTATTCTATTCCAGGAAATGTACCTAACCCAATTAATATGCCAAATCACTGCTATTTTAAAAATCGCTGTGATCAATGTTATGATGAGTGTTTTGGAGAATATCCTCCTAATATAGAATTAACAGAGACACATAAAGTAAACTGTTATCTATATAAAAAGGTAGACTAAGGAGGTAATTATGAATAGTGAAAATATTTTAGAAGTTAAAAATTTAAAAAAACATTTTCCTATAAAGGCGGGAGTATTTCAAAAAGTAGTAGGACATGTTAAATCAGTTGATGGAGTTTCTTTTAATATAAAGAGAGGACAAACTTTTGGATTAGTTGGTGAGTCTGGATGTGGAAAGACAACTATAGGTAGAACTATTTTAAGATTAACTGAACCTACAGAGGGTGAAGCTATATTAAATGGTAAAGATATATTTAAAATGTCTAACAAAGAGCTTCAAAAAATAAGGCCTAATATTCAAATTATTTTCCAAGATCCTTACTCATCTTTAGATCCGCGTATGCCAGTAGGTGAAATAATTGGAGAGGCAGTTAGACAACATAATATAGTTCCTAAATCAGAATATAGAGAATATATACTAAAAATAATGGAGGATTGTGGATTAAGACATTATCATATTGATAGATATCCTCATGAATTTTCTGGTGGACAACGTCAACGTATTTGCATAGCACGTGCCTTAGCTTTAAATCCAAGTTTAATTATTGCTGATGAACCAGTAAGTGCTTTAGATGTTTCAATTCAAGCACAAATAATAAATTTAATGAAAGATTTACAGGCTAAGAGAAATATTTCGTATCTTTTTATATCACATGATTTATCAGTAATAAGATATATTTCTGATGTAATTGGAGTAATGTATTTAGGAAATTTAGTTGAAATGGCGTCTAAGGAGGAAATTTTTGATAATCCAATGCACCCTTATACAAAATCATTATTAAGTGCTATACCTATTCCAGATCCAGAAATGAAGATGGATAGAACTATATTAGAAGGAGATTTGCCATCTCCAGCTAATCCACCAGTTGGATGTAAGTTTAATACGCGTTGTCCAGAATGTATGGAAATATGTAAGAAAGAAGATCCTAAACTAAGAATAATAGGAAATAATCATAAGATAGCGTGTCATTTATATAATAATATAGTTTAAAATTCTTTTGTATAAGGATTTTAGGGGGAATAATACGATAGTTTTTAAATGGAGTATAATTTTAATATTAAAAGAGATAGTCAAACATATAGAAAAATTTTTATTCAACATTGAGAAATAAATATAAAAGAAAGATGGGCTATTATTAAATAACCCATCTTTCTTTATATATAATTAAAAAAGCCACCTATATAACTATAGGTGGCTTTAGGGGAGATATAATCTATATGCTAATATAGTTTGGGGGAACTATATTAGTTGTTTTCCAGATGCTTATCAATCAAATTTTGGATTGTAGGGGTACATCTGTAGCCTCTGCATCCACCTGTACAAGCTCCTGTTGCCTTAGAAACTTCTGATACAGTATGGGCTCCGGCTTTGATTGCATCTTTAATTTTGGATCTTGGTATTGCCTTGCAAGTACAAACTTTAGTAATCTTATCAAGGACTTGTTCGTTTAAGTTATTTTCCATTTATCTTTCCTCCTAATATAAGAAATAGATTAAGGAAAATAAAGGGGATAAAAAATAAATTCTTAATATTTATTCTTTATGAGTTTATTATATATCTATTAATAAGGAAAGTCAATACTAATTGATAAAAATTATTAATTAGTTTTTGATATTATTTCCAGTGATTTATAGATAATATTATTATTTTTTCTTTAATTTATTAAAATATTCTCAAATTTAGACTTTTATAATATTTTACTTTGTAGTAAAATAGTTATATCATTATAAATTTAAAAACTATGATTAGGAAAAGTACTTAATTTATTTCTTTAAGAGAGTAGCTGGGTGGTGTGAAGCTATAGATAAGATTAAGGAAAATCACCTAGGAGTTTGAGACTGAAAGGTTATATAGCTGATTAAGTTTTTCACGTTAGCCTGCGTTAAGGGATAGAGTATGTTTGTACTCGAAATTTATAGTTTTCTATAATCATAGAGAACTTTAAACCTTAGGTGGTATAGCGAATATCTTCGTCCTGTGGGCGGAGTTTTTTTATTTTATAAAAAGTTATATTTATAAATTTATCTTTGAATAATTACATCCTAATAGTTAATAATGTAGATGTAATTAGGATTGATTAAATTTGTATAACTTTAAATTAATAAGTTTATAAAGTTATTCTTAGATTTGGGTAGAATATAAAAAAGATAATTTTCTATATCTAAATCTTAGAAGAGCTTATCCAAAGGCATTGATTCTATTATTATAAGGGGAAGTGCCCTAGGATAAATATAAATAATTAACGGAAGGGAGTTTAGATATGTACAAAAAGGTTGAATTACCAAAGGGTTTTGTAGGTATGGAAAAAGAAGTAGCAAACCTTTGGGAAGATAAAAACGTAATTAAAAAGAACTTTGACATGAATCAAGATGGTGAGTATTTTACATTCTATGATGGACCTCCAACAGCAAATGGAAGACCACACGTAGGACACGTATTAACAAGAGTTATGAAGGATATTATCCCAAGATATAAGGTTATGAAGGGATATAAGGTAATAAGAAAAGCTGGTTGGGATACTCATGGACTTCCAGTTGAACTTGAAATAGAAAAGAAACTTGGAATTTCAGGTAAAGAACAAATTGAGGATTATGGCGTAGAGAAGTTCGTTAAAGAATGTAAGGAATCAGTATTTACTTATGTTAACATGTGGGAAAAGATGACTAATCAAATAGGTTACTGGGTAGATATGGAACAGCCTTATGTTACATATCATAACTCATACATTGAATCTGTTTGGTGGGCATTAAGCCAAATGTGGGAAAAAGGACTTTTATATAAAGGTCATAAGGTTATGCCATACTGTCCAAGATGTGGAACAGGATTATCTTCTCATGAAGTTTCACAAGGTTATAAGGATGTTAAAGACTTAACTGCTATAGCTAAGTTTAAAGTTCAAGGAGAAGAAAATAAATATATATTAGCATGGACAACAACTCCATGGACATTACCTTCAAACTTAGCTCTATGTGTAAATAAAGCTTATGATTATATTGAAGCTAAAGTTGGTGATGAAACTCTAATACTTGCTAAAGATTTAGCTGCAAAGGTATTAGGAGAAGATTACGAAGTAATTAAGGAATTTAAAGGAACTGAGTTATTAGGAACTAAGTACGAAAGATTACTTCCATTTGGAGAAGTTGATGGGAAAGCTTTTGAAGTTATTCACGGTGATTATGTAACATTATCAGATGGTACTGGTATAGTTCATATAGCTCCTGCATATGGAGAAGATGATAACTTTGTTGCAAAGCAAAATGGAATAGGATTTATCAATTTAGTAGATGCTAGTGGTAACTTCGTTGAAGAAGTAACTCCATGGGCTGGAAAGTTCGTTAAAAAGTGTGATGAAAGCATAGTTAAATATTTAGAAGAAGAAAATAAATTATTTAAGGCTGAAAAGCATACTCACTCATATCCACATTGTTGGAGATGTGACACACCACTTCTTTACTATCCAAGAGAAAGCTGGTTTGTTGCAATGACTAAGCTTAGAGATAAGCTATTAGAAAATAATAATAAAATTAACTGGTATCCAGATAACATTAGAACAGGAAGATTTGGTAAGTTCTTAGAAAATGTTATTGACTGGGGAATATCAAGAGATAGATACTGGGGTACTCCACTTCCTATTTGGGAATGTGAATGTGGTCATAAAGATTGCGTAGGAAGTATTGCAGAATTAAAGGAAAAGGGAATTAATGTTCCAGAAGACATAGAACTTCATAAGCCATATATTGATGGAGTTAAATTAAAATGTTCTAAGTGTGGAAAAGAAATGACTAGAACTGCTGAAGTTATTGACTGTTGGTTTGATTCAGGATCAATGCCATTTGCTCAATTACACTATCCATTTGAAAATAAAGAGCTATTTGAACAAAACTTCCCAGCTCAATTTATTTCAGAAGCAGTTGACCAAACTAGAGGATGGTTCTATACATTATTAGCTATATCAACAGCAATATTTGATACTAATCCTTTTGAAAACTGTATAGTTTTAGGCCACGTTTTAGATAAAAAAGGCTTAAAGATGTCAAAGTCAAAGGGAAATGTAGTAGATCCATTTGAAGTGTTAGACTCACAAGGTGCAGATGCTACAAGATGGCATTTCTATACTGCAAGTGCTCCATGGCTTCCAACAAGATTCTCTATTGATGATGTTCAAGAAGCTCAAAGAAAGTTCTTAAGCACTTTATGGAATGTATATTCATTCTACGTATTATATGCTGAATTAGATAATTTCAATCCATTAGAATATAAAGATTTTAAATCAGAAAATGTAATGGATAAATGGATAATGTCTAAGCTTAATACTTTAATAAAAGTAGTAGATGAAAATCTAGCTTCATACCAAATAACTCAAGCTGCTTTAGCTATAGAAGAATTTACAGATGAATTATCTAACTGGTATGTAAGAAGAAATAGAGCAAGATATTGGTCAGAAGAATTAACAGAAGATAAGATTGGTGCTTATGTTACATTATATAGAGTATTAACTACTTTAGTTAAAGTAGCAGCTCCATTTGTACCTTTTGTAACAGAAGAAATTTATCAAAATCTAGTTATAGGATTAGATAATTCTGCAGAAGAAAGTGTACATTTATGTGCATGGCCAGTAGTAGAGGAAAATGCAATTGATGCTAAATTAGAAGAAGAAATGGATTTAGCTTATACAATAGTTAAGCTTGGAAGAAGTGCAAGAAATGGTGCTAATATTAAAAATAGACAGCCACTTTCAAAAATGTTATTATCAACAGATGCTATTCCAACTTACTATGGAGATATAATAAAAGATGAGCTTAACATTAAAATAGTAGAGTTTGGTGCTGATTTATCAAAATATGTTAACTTTGAAATTAAGCCTAACCTTCCAGTGCTGGGAAGACAATATGGTAAATTAATTCCTGGAATCAGAAAAGAAATAGCTTCAAGAAACCAAATGGAATTAGCTCAAAAGTTACAAAGTGGAGAAGCTGAAACTATTATAGTAGATGGAACTGAAATAGTATTAAATAGTGAAAGTGTACTTGTAACTATGCAAGGTTTAGAGGGTTATGCATTTGCGGGTGAAGGCGAAATAGGTGTTGTTCTTGATACTACTATTACAGAAGAATTAAAAGAAGAAGGACAATTAAGAGAAGTAATTTCAAAGATTCAAAACATGAGAAAAGAAAAAGGGTTTGAAGTTGCAGATAAGATAAAACTATTCGTTGAAGGTAACGATATGTTAATTAATGTTATCAATAAATATTCAGATGTAATAAAAAGAGAAACACTAACTCAGGAAATTGCTATAAATGAAGAAGCTGATTATACTGAAACTGTTATAAATGGCGAAAAGTTAAACATGACAGTTAAAGTTGTTAAGTAGAATAGATTTATGTAAAAAGTTAGAAGTTTCTATATAACTTCTAACTTTTTTACTTAAATGTAGTATCTTTTTATAAAGAAAACCTTGAATATTGTATAATCTATTTGCAAATAGTATAATTATTGTTAAAATGAGATAAAAAGACTAAAAAAGAAAATGGAGTGATGTTAATATGGCTACTTCTATAAAAGATGTTGCTAGAGAGGCTGGAGTCTCAATTGCTACTGTTTCTAGAGTTTTAAATGACATAGATGTTGTAAATGAAGATACAAAGAAAAAAGTTTTAGATGCCATCAGTAAGTTAGGTTACAGACCTAATATAGTGGCAAGAAGCTTAAAAACTCAAAAAACAAAAACAATTGGGATATTAGTTCCAGATATTTCGAGTGGATTTTATCCTGAAATAGTTAGAGGAGCTGAAGACGTTGCTAACATATATGATTACAACGTTATTTTATGTAATTCTGACTTTGATAGTGAAAAAGAAAAAGAATACTTAAGAGTACTAAAAGAAAAAATGGTAGATGGAGTTATTTATATGAGTTCATCACTACAAGAAGAAACTTTAAGTATAATAAATGAATTAAACCTAACAACAGTTTTAGTAGAAACTAAAGATAAAGAAGGAAGTCTACCAAGTGTAACTATAGATAATACAAAGGCAGCTAGAGAAGCTACGGATTATTTATTAAATAAAGGATTATCTAAAATAGCATTTGCTGGAGCGAAAAAAGATAGCATGAATGCTTGGGGAGATAGATACATAGGATATAAGGAGTCATTAGACGAAAATGGTATCAAAGTAGATGAATCCTTAGTTCATTATGGTGGATTAAAAGTTAAAGATGGTTATGAAGCAGTGGAGCAATTTGAAAATAGTAATAATGAATATGATGCTGTAGTTTGTGCTTCAGACGAAATTGCAATGGGAGTTATCAATGCCTTAAGAGAAAAGGGAAAGAGAGTTCCAGAAGATGTAAGTGTAATAGGATTTAACGATAATATAATGTCATCAGTTTTCTATCCAAAAATAACAACAATAAAGCAACCAAGTTATGATATGGGATCAGTTGCTATGAGAATGCTTATAAAAATGCTAAATAAAAAAGAATTAGATGAATATGAGTTTGTTCTTAATTATAAATTAGTAGAAAGAGAAAGCTGTAAGTAAAAGTTTAAATATTAAAGCATATATTGTTTTTAAAAAAACGATATATGTTTTTTTTATAATTTCATTCCTTCAGTTTGTAAAGATATAAACATTGTATGACGGTGACTTGGAGCGAATGCGACGGAGCAAGGAATATAATGTTTATATCTTTTTTTATTAATCTATTGAAAGGAAATATAATCCATGTTATAATAAGAATAATGAAAATAAAACGTTTTCAAAATTCAACTGTGTGTAACTTAACTTAAGTTCAGTTGAAAAATGGGTATATGTCGAGAAATATATGGGTTATGGTCAAAAAAACAACTTCTTTTAAGAAGTTGTTTTTTTGTGTTTAAGAAATAAATATAAATTATAGAATACCTTCAATTTTTAATATGTTTTCTAATTCTTGAACCTTTTCTGTTAATGTAATAAATTTTTCTTTTAATACATCTTTAGGAAGATCTGCATCATCTATAAATCTTACCATATCTTCTACAGTTTTTAGAGCTTCATCTATATCTTGTTGAGCTATTTTTAAGTTTGATTCCTTCATAATCCTTCTCCTTTATGTACCTAAACATAATTAATATTACATATATTCATCCTAACACTAATAAATATTAGATTCAAGACATATATTTATAGAAGTAATTTTTTAGAGGTGAGATTTTGATAAATTATATTTGGTTCGTAATGGTTTTTTTTGGAGTATTAATTGGTTTATTTACTGGTAATGGGGAAGTTATTTCTAAGTCTATAATTAATTCAGCTGATTCTACAGTAAATATGATAATTGGGCTCGTAGGACTTATGTGTTTTTGGTGTGGTGTAATGAAGGTTGCTGAAAAAAGTGGACTTACCAATAAACTTGCAAAAGTATTGAAGCCGATTTTAAAATTAATCTTTAAAGAAGCAGCTAAAGATGAAAAAGCTCTAGGGGCTATAGTTATGAATATAACTGCTAATATGATGGGGCTTGGAAATGCAGCTACCCCTTTTGGAATAAAGGCTATGCAGGAAATGGATAGACTTAATAAGGAAAAGGGCGTTGCATCTAATGATATGTCTTTATTCTTAGTATTAAATGCTGCATGTATTCAGTTTATTCCATCAACAGTTATTTCCATAAGAGCAGCTAGTGGATCCGATAATCCAGGAGCAATAATACTACCTGCATTATTAGCAAGTACAGTTGCAGCTATTACAGGAGTTTTTATTTGTAAAATTTTGCAGAGATATTTTTAGGAGGAGAAAATATGTTTCAATATGTAACAAAAAGTATAATTCCTATAATAGTAGTTATTATAATAACTTATGGAATGATAAAGGGAAAAAAAGTTTATGAATGGTTTGTAGAGGGTGCTAAGGAAGGTCTTAAAGTATGTATAAATATTTTTCCGTATTTATTAGCAATGATTATAGCTGTTAATATATTTAGAGAGGCTAAATTATTAAATATGTTAAATGAATTAATATCTCCAGTAAGTAGTTTTATAGGGCTTCCTAAGGAAATAGTTCCTTTAGTTTTAATAAAACCACTATCAGGAAGTGGAGCTTTAGGTATATTGACAGATATATTAAATACTTATGGTCCAGATAGTTACATAGGATTGATAGCGTCAGTAATTATGGGAACTACAGAAACTATTTTTTATACTATTACTGTTTATTTTGGAGCTGTTCAAATTAAGAAAATTAGACATACGCTATGGGCAGCAATATTAGCAGATTTAACAGCTATAATTATATCAATTTTTTTGGTTTCAAAACTTTTAATGTAAATTATAGAAATTAATATAAAAATTATATATTTTTAATTAATACGTAATAATTTTGTAACTAGTTAATAATAAATTTATTCTATAATAAATATATAGATATGGGAGGGAAGTGGTAATTAAATGAAGTACATCGATAACTTATTTTTAACTGATGATGAAATAAGAACATTAGCTATATTTTTAGCATATGGAATAGGTTTAGGAATATTAGTGGGAATGTTTTTAAGTAAGATAGAATTATATTTTGCATTAGGAGGAGTTATTTCTGTCTTAGTATCACTTTCTAAGATTTATATAGAAAGAATTAAGAAGCCTAATGAAATTAATATAAATAAACTTTAGTAATAATATGTATTTTGAAGCTAATAAGCTATATAATATTAAATTATATAGCTTATTATTTTTAGGGGTGATGTATAATGGCTTCAGAAAAATTTTATATGGTAAATAGTAAAGTTTTACCTGAAATTTTTAAAAAGGTATTAGAAGTTAAGGAAAGTTTAATGAATGGTAAAGCGAAAGATATAAGTGAAGCTGTAAAACAAACGGGTATAAGTAGGAGTACATATTATAAATATAAAGATTACATATTTCCTATGGCAGAAGGAATGAATAGTAAAAAAATAACATTAGTTGTATTACTATCACATGAAACTGGGACTTTATCAAAAGTTTTAGATTGTATTGCATTTAATAAGGGGAATGTACTAACAATAAATCAAGATATACCTATAAATATGGCTGCTAATGTAACTATTACTTTAGATATATCTAATATGAAAAAGGATTTAAAGCATTTAGTAAATACTTTAAGAGGCTTACCTAATGTAGTAAGTGTTAAGGTTTTAGCTATGGAATAAAGGAAGGTGTTAAAATGAATAAAGAGTTTTATAAAAATAATAGGGAAAAGGTATTACAAAAAATTAGTGATAATTCTTTAGTAATATTGTTTGCTGGAAATGCGCCTAAAAAGACGGGTGATGAAAATTATCAATTTACTCCAAACAGAAACTTTTATTATCTAACAGGTATAGATGAAGAGGATCATATATTAGTTTTATCTAAAATAAATGGGGAAACTAAAGAATTTTTATTTATAAAGGAAGTTGATGAAGTTAGAGAGAAGTGGGAAGGCAAAACTATAAGAAAAGAAGAAGTCGCTGATGTTTGTAATATTACTGATGTTAGATACTTAGGTGATTTTAATAATTTCATAGAAAGATTTATTCTTAATAAGGAAGAGTTAAACATATATTTAGATTTAGAAAAGGGAAACACTTCATATAATTTTATAAATGAAATTAAGAATAAATACTATAATATAAATATAAAAAATGCTTATAAGTTAATAGGAGAATTAAGACTTGTAAAATCTAAAGAGGAAATAGAAAGAATTAAAAAAGCAATATCTATAACCATTGAAGGTGTAGAAGAATTAATGAGAAATTCTAAACCAGGAATTAAGGAATATGAGCTTGAAGCTTATTTTGATTTTACATGTAAGAAAAATGGAGTCAAGGATTTAGCTTTTAAAACTATTGCGGCATCAGGAAAAAATGCTACAGTTTTACATTATGTAACGAATGATTCAGAACTTAAAGATGGAGATTTAATTTTATTTGATTTAGGAGCTCAATATAAATATTATAATGGTGATATTTCGAGAACATTCCCTATAAACGGAAAGTTTACAGAAAGACAAAAGGAAGTTTATAACGCTGTTTTAAGAGTAAATGAAAAAGTTATAAAAGAAATGAAACCTGGGGTTAGTTTCTTGGAGTTAAATAAAAAAGCCACAGAATGGATAGCAGAAGAATGTATTTCTTTAGGATTAATAACAAATAAAGAGGATGTAAGAAAGTATTATTATCATAGTATAGGACATAGTTTAGGAATGGATACTCATGATATAGAGCTTGAAAATAGGAATGTTATTTTTGAAGAAGGAATGATTTATACAGTAGAACCTGGTATTTATATAGAAGAAGAAGGAATTGGAATAAGAATAGAAGATGATGTTTTAATAACTAATAATGGATATGAAGTCTTAACTAAGGGAATGATAAAGACAGTAGAGGAAATTGAAGCATTCATGACTAATAAAAAGCAGAATTAAATTAGTTTAGCAGATATATAGTTGCAAAAATTTAATTAAGCTTGTAGAATAACTTTGTAAAAAATAAATAACGAGTAGGGTAGAGGCGCGGTACTTAAGAGTATTATTAAGGATATAAGCACTAAGAATTAATAAGAAAGGAATTATCGCCGAAGCATATGATTAAAGCTTTAATATCATATAGCTGGGGTTACATAAAATATATGTAACACTGTCACAAATTATATTTGTGGTGAGCTATCACTTAGGGAATTAAATTTATATTTTATAAGTATATTCTAGCCTTGAGTGAAAACTCAAGGCTTTTTTTGCAATTAAATTTAATAAACTAAGGAAGAAATTTTCTGCCCTTTAATTATTTATAAAACCTAAAGGGGGACAAAAGATGAATAACAAAAGAAGAATAAGGGTTATGATAATGACTATTTTCATGGTTTTATTATCAACATCAGTAGTTTTTGCAGCAGAATTAGATACTGCTACAGCAAATGCAAATCATTATGGATTTTTAACATTAATACCACCAATTGTAGCAATTGTATTGGCATTTTTAACTAAGAACGTAATAATATCTTTATTTGTAGGAACCTTAGCAGGAACCTTTCTAGTTAGTTTAGTAGATAAATCTTTTATTGGAGCTTTAGTTAACTCCTTTTTAGATTTTGTATCTAGAGTTCTAAATTCCTTAGCTGATCCATGGAATGCAGGAATAATACTTCAAGTGTTAGTAATTGGTGGTGTTATACACTTAGTAGCAAAAATGGGAGGAGCTAAGGCAGTAGCAGAGGCTTTAGCAAGAAAGGCTAAAACTGCAAAGAGTACACAATTAGTTACACTTTTATTAGGTCTTGCAGTATTTTTTGATGATTATGCAAATTCTTTAATAGTTGGACCTATTATGAAGCCAGTTGCAGATAAAATGAAAATATCTAGAGAAAGACTTGCTTTTATTATAGATGCAACAGCAGCACCTATAGCAGGACTTGCAATTGTATCAACATGGATAGGATTAGAAGTTGGACTTATAAATGACGCATTTGTAAATGGTGTAGGACAGCAAGTAGATGCTTTTGGAGTTTTCTTACAAACTATACCATATAGATTTTATAATATTTTAATTTTAGTTTTTGTATTTATTACATCTTTATTACTAAAAGATTTTGGACCAATGTATAAGGCGGAAATAGAAGCTAGAAGAAGAGAATTAAATGATTCTAAAAATAAAAATGATTCAGAATCAAATGTAGATCATTCAGAGCTTGAACCTAAAGAAGGAATTAAGCTAAGTATATGGAATGCAATAATCCCAATTGGAGTTTTAGTAGTAACTGCTTTAATTTGTTTCTACTATAGTGGTTATTCAACTATAATGGGTGGTGAAGATATAGCTCTTAAGCAGTTAATGACTAACTCACCAATATCATTTAAGGCAATACAAGAAGCTTTTAGTGCATCAGATGCATCAGTAGCTTTATTCCAATCAGCTTTAGTTGCAAGTATAGTTGCTATGGTTATGGGAGTATCAAAGAAGATATTTACTATTTCAGAAGCAATAGATACATGGATAGATGGAATGAAACCTTTGCTTATAACAGGTGTAATATTATTACTAGCTTGGTCATTAAGCTCAGTAATTAAGGATTTAGGAACAGCTAAGTATTTAGTTACATTACTTTCAGGTTCATTGCCAAATTTCCTACTTCCAAGCTTAATATTTATACTAGGAGCTATAATATCTTTTGCAACAGGTACTGCATATGGAACTATGGGAATATTAATGCCTCTTGCTATTCCATTAGCTTACTCAATGAATCCAGATATGAGCTATGTAATAGTTAGTACAAGTGCAGTTTTAACAGGTGCAATTTTTGGAGATCATTGTTCACCAATATCAGATACAACAATACTTTCATCAATGGGAGCAGGATGTAATCATATTGCTCACGTTAACACTCAAATGTGGTATGCATTATTTGTAGCTGCTATTACAATAGTATTTGGATATATTCCAGCAGGATTTGGATTACAATGGTATATAGTTCTTCCGATTTCAATTATTGCTATATACTTAGGCGTTCAAATTTTGGGTAAAAAGGTAGAAGAATAAAAATATTATTAAATAAAAACTCAGCTTGTGCTGAGTTTTTATTTTAGTTTTCCTCCGTGAAAATGAAGGGTATAAATTTCTTCTCCACAGTGAGAAATGGATTCCTTTCCATGGAAGGAGTCTATAGAGCCATCCCAAGTACAAATATAAGTAAAGGCACCGTCTTCCAAGTATTTTGGTCCTCTAAAAGGGCTTTTTTCAGAAACGTTTTGTAAAGTTTTCTTTAGGAATTTGATAGTAGAATATTATTGTGACATTTGACAAAATCATAAAAAAATAAGAGCATAGAGTTGCACACAAACCTGAAAG
>NZ_JACSQZ010000047.1 GCF_014836325.1 Clostridium gallinarum | reverse complement strand
CTTCACTTCTTATTTTTTCCATATAAACTTTTATTTAATCATTTTCCCCAGCCGTCGCTTTTAGCGATTTAGTTCTAATTTAAGATTGCAAAGTAAATTCATCCTATTTAAGCCAATATGAGTTTAATCCATAGTTTAATATTTTAGCATCTTTAGGCACTTGAATAATAGTATTATATATATTTAAATAATCTCCAACACCTGATATAATCATAATCCATGAAACCACTCCTATAATATTACATAAAATATTATTAAAATCCCAAAATCCAAGTATAAATAATACAAAAGGAATATATCCGAGTATAAGATTTGGTGCAAAACATACCCATATAAATCTTAACTTTGTTATAGGCTTATTAAAATAAACAAATAAGGCTCCCTCATTCATTTTACTCCATATTTCCTTTTCTATATATATTGGAAGACTTAAAGCATGTATTAATTCATGTATATATAATAGAATAATTCCCAATAATATTATTAAGATAAATTGATAAAAAGGCAATCTCATAAAGTTACCAAGTTTAAAAATGAGTAGAATTGTTGAAACTAAAAGAACTGGTAAACTTACCAATCCCCCTAATAAAAAGCATTTAGACATACTATCTGGTTCTTTAAATTTAACTGCACCCATAGGTAACTCACCTTTTTTAAGTTGACTTTCATCTGTATATTTCCCCTTAAACTTTATGTTAAACATATATCCTCCTTTTTAATTCGCTTTATGATACAATGACTCATTGAATATCCAAAGATTATAATTTAAATTTCTATCCAAGCCATTGTCCATAATAAGCTAAAATACCAAGAGTTCCTCCAATAATAAGTGAAATCAAACCTGCTCCTAAAATAGCAATAGGATTGCTACAAACTTTATTAATTTTTTCTTTCATAAAAAACCCTCCCTCTTTTATATGTTATTTCTTACTATTCAGGGTTAATTATAACATATTTGCAAATACCGTACTATTCCATTTTCAAAGATCAAATTTTATTAATTAGTTAGCAATAATTTCAATTAATTCATCATATAATCATTTACTTTCTCTTTTTTCTTTATTAAATGGTTCATTTAACCAACCACCTATTCTCTGAAAAAAAACAGCTATTGATTTAAAAATAAATGCAATAAGATAAAAAATTAATATAATTAATAGAAATATAATAGCTGATAAAGGAAATATTATAACTTCTAATACATGATATCTTTTCAATTCAAAAGTTTCTGCTTCACTTCTATACCACAAAAGCTCAGCAAATAAACCCACAAGTACAAAAATACTTCCCGAAATATATAGAGCTGCTAAAAAAATACTCATTAAATCCTCCTTTTTGATTTGCTAATTACTTTTAAATTTAATTGTATAACTTTCACAATCTATAAATTCA
This sequence comes from Clostridium gallinarum, assembly GCF_014836325.1. Classification (GTDB taxonomy): domain Bacteria; phylum Bacillota; class Clostridia; order Clostridiales; family Clostridiaceae; genus Clostridium; species Clostridium gallinarum. The sequence continues at coordinate 25,433 of NZ_JACSQZ010000047.1, read as the reverse complement.
ACAAATAATTCACTTTCATTTTCATTATTATTTAAAATTAATTGGCTTACTTCTCTATCTTTATGTAATATCTTAATTTGATCTAAAGCAAATATTACTTCTGATAATTTTATATTCTCCATATAAATTACTCGCTTTCTTTTATTAGTAATATAACAATTTTATCTATTACTTTTTAAACATAAATTAGGAAAAGATCTTCTCTATTTTTTTGAAAAAACATACAATATAATCTGCTATTTTTACAAGTATATATGTTTTTTTGCTCCACATTATAGCAATATAATCTTCATCACTTGCTGTTCTAAAAATATAAAATCCTTTATCTTTTAGAATTTTAGCAATTTTAGATTTAAATTTATCATATATATATTTTTTAGGTGAATCTAAAAATAGAATTTCAATTTTTAATACATCTTGATAATCTTCTCCAAATTCTTCTACTAAGCAATTATTTATATGAGTGCCTACCTGAAAATAAGCAATCATTTCTTTGTTCATCATGGCTTTTTTAATTTCTTCTTCCAATATTTCAATTATTCTATCTTGATATTTCATTATGAGCTGATTTGTAAACTTTTCATTTTCTGTATTTATTTCATTTAATTCATTTTTTAAACACTTCAAATCCTTCATGCTTAACACCTCAATTCATTTTAATATTTACTCAATAAAAAAAGTGTCCCTCGGGAACACATATCTCTAATAAATAAATTTATAAAAAGGGAACTTCCATCAGTTCCCTTTAAAACCCTCCAATGAGAAATCAAAATATGATTAACTTACTCGTGCCTGCGTTACTTAATCACATTTTAATTTTTCAAATTCACTTTCAACATACTGATTGATAATATTGTAAATCAAAGCACTAACTGAATTAACTTCTCTCTGATAATATCTTACATATATCTCATATAACTTATCTTTTTCTTCCTTTGTTAAATCAACATTAACTCTCTCAGCTCTAATCTTTTTATTTTTTATTATTTTCTCTTTATCTAACACAGGGTCTTTAATCCAGTCTTTAACTACCATAGAAGTAATATTAACTATCTTAACCCTTAATTTATGTAATCCTTTTTCAACAATTAGTAGATTTAATTTTTCTTTTGTATCTCTATCAACTCTTATCGGTTCTACCATTACTTACTTCTCCTTACTTATTAAAAAATAAATTTAAATAACTATTTATAGTCATAGTTACTCATATAAAAATGTCCCTCGGGAACACTTTTATTTAATCTTGTTAAAATAAATCCTCTCATATTAGTAGCACCATTTCTAATTAATTATATCTTCTCTATCAGCTCTTGCTCCAACAACAATGCAAGAGAACACTATAAATCCTATAAAAAATAAAACTATTGCTGCTAATAATACTGATAAAATTCCCATTTTAATGCCCCTTTCTTATTTAATATCCAATATTTTTGTTATTCTCAATTTCAACTTCATAAAAATTTATATTTAATTATAATCACTATCTTTATTTTCTAATTTCATTTTTTCTTCTATATTTATTTTGTTAATAAAAATCTTACCTTCCTTCCTTGCTTTATCTATATAACTATTTATCCAAATTATCATATTTTTTTGCATCAATATTCACCTTTATTAAAACTCTAATTTTTTAGTATTTTTGCTTGTTTTATGTTGAATTAAAAGTATATTTTTTAAAGTTTCTTCATCTCTTAAAACTTTTAATACTAACCAATTTTCAGGATTTAATTTATATTCTTTTATTAAAATTTTTTGTTTCCTTGTTGGATTTTTTCCTTTCATTATTTCCTCCAAATCTATGTTTTAAAACTATCTTTTTATAAATTAAATAAAATAAGCATAAAGATACTTGCTTTATTTAATTTACTAAATATTAAAAAGTGTCCCTCGGGAACACAATTATATAAAAAGAAGTATATTAGTTATAATCGCAAATATCTCATATGAAATTACTATAGTTTTGATAACTTTTTCTTCATCATATTTATCTTTGAAATAAAATAAAAATAATATACTTGCTAAGGTATATATTAAAAACAGTATTTTTAAAAAATCATCTACTCTCATCTTTCCCCTCCTAAACCAAAAGTGTTCACCAGGGACACTTTTACTTACCATAATTCCCTTTCAATTTGCTAATATTAAAAGGTGTTCCCAGGGAACACCTTTATATTTTTATCTTATTTTTTCTTCTACAACCATTCCATTAACAAGTAATCTATCTGGAGTTCCTTCTCCCCCGTAGCAAGTTATCAAATTAAAAACTTGTGTAGTTGAATATTCAATAATATTCTTCTCTAAGCTATTTCCATACTTATTTCTATTAGATAGCTCTGAAAGTAAATCTATATATTCAGCCGTACTAAGTTCATATTCTCCACTAAATATATTGTCAGTTTCATTAGCAATAAATATTGAAAATATATCACATTTCATAACTTTTCTTTCTGTATATAAATAAAAATATCTATGTTCTTCTAAAAAGTCTGATGATAAGTATTTTCTAAGTTCTCCGAACATTTGACTACTAGCCATATTATGTCCAAAAATAAATGTATTTCCTTTTGTAAAGTTTGTACCACTAAAAGTAAATAAAGATCCTAGGGGGGTATAATCTTTATTTATATCTTTATATAGGTACTCTTCATTACTCTCTCCAACTAATATTGGATAATCAACCTTCGTTCCTGGAATATAAAGCCACGCCTTTATATCTTCATTAATAGCTTTCAATTTTTCAAAATCTATTATCCTCTCTAATGGCTCTTCAATTTCTTCACTAGTTGCTAGTTCCCTAATACTATCATTCTTTACCGTTGCGTAAAACTTATAATTTTTTATAAAAACTTATTGAAAATTATAAATAAAACTTTAATTCCCTGTTCTACGAGTCCGATTTTGATAGTTAAATATTAACTATCTACTTTCGTTTGATATAACTCTCCGAGGGCGTAAATTCGGATACAACGCATCCTACATATTAGCATTATCTGGTCAGTGATATTATGCTAATTTATATCTCGAAAGATTAATGCTTGCATTTAAATCTCTATCAATAATTAGTCCACAGCTACATTTATATACTCTATCTTTGAGTTTTAAATCTTTCTTAACTTCCCCACATTGGCTACAAGTCTTCGACGACGGATAAAATCTATCTGCTACTATCAACTCAATTCCTCTAAATTTACATTTATATTCAAGTTGGCGTTTAAATTCATAGAAACCTTGTTTTCTTACTGAATCAGATAAATGTTTATTTTTCATCATCCCTTTAACATTCAAATCTTCTATTACAACTCTGTATGGCTTGGTTTTCACTATACTTGCTGTAGTTTGATGAAGATAGTTATTTCTTATATTTGCCAGTCTTCTGTGTACTTGTTGTATCTGTTTTTCAAGTTTTATAATATTATTTGTTTTTATATATTCTTTTCCTATTCTATTCAATTCATATTTTCTACTAACTTGTTTTTGTAGCCTTTTTAATCTCTTTTCAATTTTTCTAACTACATAACTTTTATTGATATTTTTAAATACTTTACCATCAGAGCATATAGCAAATTCTTTTAATCCTAAATCTATACCTAAAGATACATCTGTTAATTCTTCTTGTATTTCTTCTTGCTCTATACCAACTGATATATACCAATATTTATTATCATAACTTATTCTTGGATTGCTATACTTAACTCAAATAGGTACTTGTTCATTGGTTTTAACCCATCCAACTTTCTCTATTTTTACTAAGTTATTTTCTTTAACTCTAAATGCAACATTATCATTATAAAATGATTTCTTACTTTTTCTTTTACTCTTAAACTTTGGTTTATCTGATAATCCTTTAAAGAATCTTTTGTAAGCATTACAAGCGTCTTTTACAGCTTGTTTTGATACATTATTAGATACTTCATTTAACCAAGTTAATTCCGTCTTCTTTAACTGAGTTAATTTTTTTCTAAGATCTCCATCAGATATAAATTTACCACCAGTTCTATAATTTTCTTCTTGCCTAGCAAGTGTCCAATTATATACAAATCTTGCAGTTCCAACTGATTTCCAAAGCTTTTCTTCTTGTTCTTTTGTAGGATACAATCTAACTTTCATTGATAGTATCATTTGACTTTAACTCCTTAATAATTTTTTTAGTTTGCTTAGCTCTTTTACCTTGTAATCTACAACTAAATACTGTAACTATTTGTATCATATCTTCTACTAATTCTTCCTCATCAGATTTTTCAGTATTATCTATAATTTCAATTTTAGTATTATAATATTTACATACATTTTCAAATAATTCATAACCAAATCTTAAAAGTCTATCTTTATATAAAACAACTACTTTTTCAACTTGATTCGATTGAATTAATTCTAATAAAGTAAGTAATCCTTTTTTATCATAATTGATTCCACTTCCAATATCAGAAATAATCTCAAATTGATAACCTCTAGCATACATATATGTCTTTACATTTTCAATTTGCCTTTCAAGATCATCCTTTTGTTTATTTGAACTAACTCTACAGTATCCAATTATTTTCCTAACTAAATTTGAACTATCATCTTTGCCTATATAATTATTAAGTTGTTCTTGTGAATAAAATCTTTTTCCATAACTTGTTGTATGATGTGGGCTTAAAGTTCCTTTTTTATCCCAATTTCTAAGAGTCTGCTCTGTTACATTTATTGCTTTTGCAAATTCTCCTATTGAATAATATCTCATGTATAATCACCTCCTATATAATTATACATGCTACTAAGAATATATAAAATATATTTTTATAAGTTTTTATAAGTTTTTATATAAATTATAAGTTTTACTTATTTATCTACAAACGCTACTTTGTAAATGCCATTTCGCTCACGCTAATGACCTCGACCTTTCGGATACGAGCGTAGACTATTTCTTCACCTTCACCATTATGTGCTAAGGGCAACCCATTTCCACTATCAATCGCTTATAGTGTACGACCTCTCGGTCTAGTCGTTTGACCTTCCTATTTCTAGGCTTGGCGACCAAACATCCATTACTACGATACTTAGGCTCTCACCATATATCATCTCAACTATTGTTTCTGAGTTTCCTCACTTTCGTAAGAGTTTCTGATTCTATCTCTTACTGTAGTTGTTGAGCTTTAGGAGTTACTGGTTTTAAAGTTGTGTCCTATATGAATTTCTTCATATACGAGGCTACAGCTAATTACTTATAAAAAATTATTATGTTTTTATAATTTCTTATAAGTAATTTTAATCTGTTTTGTTACCTTATTAGATATTCTATATTTCCAATCATTATAGCCTTTCCATAGAAATATTATGGCTAATATTAATAAAATAACTGCTACGAATTTTTTCATACTACTCCTTCTTTCTTATATTAAAAAATAAAGTTGCACTCCCTACCAAACTTATACTTCCTAAAGCTAAATAAATAGAACTTCCATCATAAGCTGTAGCTGGAACTTTAGGGGTTTCTTTTTCTTTTTCTACTATTTCAGTATGTTTAGGTATTACTTGTATATCAAAAGACATAGTTTTATCTGTTTCATTCCATGAAGGAATTGAAACTATAAAAGGAGTTACATTATCGTAATTTGCTATATCCTTAGCATATACTAAATATACTCCTACTTCTAAATCTTCTATGCTACATTCTCCATTAGCATTAGTTTTCATTAAGTTCTCTGTTGTTGCAACCTTTTTAAATAACTCTGCTGCTAATTCTAAATCATTAGCTGTTTTTATATTATTTAAGTCAGCTTCAACGCCTTTATATTCTTCCTTTACTTCATAAAGACCATCCTTAATATCAGCTATTTTTGTCAATGAAAACTCAACACCATCTTTACTTTTATTATTGGTATCAGCTAACTTTATTGATATACTTCCTTTTAATGTTTTATTCTGTACTGTTAATTCTTCAGTATTTTCACTAACTTCAGTTTTAATTACTTCTTCTAATATCTCGGCTGGTGGAAGCACTACACTACCATCTCCTTTATTAATTACAACGCTATCCGTTATTATAGCTCGTGGTGATGCCATGACACTAATCGGAATACTCATTATAGCCAAAGTCGATACCATTATTTTAAGCTTTTTTCCTAGCACTTTTAATCCTCCTTCCAACAACAATTGATACAAATATAATTGGAATTGCTAAAAATACATATTCTCTAATAGACATATTTTTAGTAGCTATATTTTCATATATAGCTGGCTCATATTCTGTTCTTTCACCAGTTACAACTAGTCTGTGGGTATTTAATCCGTAAGGTGTACAAGTTATAAGTGAAACCAAGTCTTTACCTTCTTCAATTTCTAATCCGCTAACATCTTCAGGATCTATTACTTGTATATCATTAATCTTATATGCTAGTGTTTCACCCAATACATTTATAAAAAATAAATCACCTTCTACTAATTCATCTAATCTAGTAAATAACTTAGAACTAGGTAATCCTCTATGAGCCGTTAATATACTTTTGGTATTAAGCCCACCTATAGGTAAACTACTTCCGTTAAGATGCCCTACACCAGCAGATAGCACTTCATCACTAGTTCCATGATAAATAGGTAAATTAACATTTATACTAGGAATTTCTATGCTTCCCATAATTCCATTTCCCATATTTAATATTTCATTGTAACTTTCTTCACTTAAAATACTTAACTTATCACTACTTAAGGAAGTAAATGATTCAAATAAAATTTCGTTATATTCAATTGCCTTTGTTAATGCTTCTTCAAGAGAAGAACTGGATGAACTTTCTATCATCTGCTGATAGGTAGCAACAGTCCCCTTTTGAGCCTGCTGCTGTACTATCCCACTAATCAAAGGGTAAGAACATAATATTAATCCAAATAAAAAACTTAATTTCTTTAATATATCATTCTTTCCCATAATATCATCTACCTATATTATTTCTTTCTTCTTATTGAGTAAATCATTGTTCCAGTTCCTAAGCTCATCATTAATAAAGTCATCGCTGAACCAGTTATAGGAAGCTTAGTCCCAACCTTATTTACTACTGTTAAGTTCATTGAACCTTCATTCACATCTGTAGTTAAGTTTAAATCTTCAGTATTAAATATACCCGAATAGAAAGACTTAATTTTAGCTGTTGCTGCTAATGTTTGTAAAGTTTTATTAGTAGCTCCATCCCCTTTAATATAATTATCTCTATCTGTTGTATAAGTTGGTACTACATTTATTTCAATTGGATCTAATAATGGTCTATATCCATCAGGGGCATCTGTTTCTTTTAAGTAATATGTTCCTTGGTCTAATCCAATTATATTAAATACACCATCAGCATTTGAAACCATTTCTACTGCATCTTGAGGCGTTGTACCTCCAGTATGGTCTGTTCCACCTAAGCTATCTCTATTTATTACTATATATCCATCAGCAGATTTTTTAACATATACTTCATTCTTTAAATCTTTATCAGAATATAATCTAAATTTAGCTCCTTCAAGATTTAAATTGTGGTCATTAACCTTTAAACCTTCTATTTTAAATGTAAAGCACACTACAGTATCCCAAGGTGTTTCACCTGTTTGTCCTTGTCCATCTCCATCAGGGTTATTAGAAAACTCTAACTTAACATCATTTTCAAAGCCTGGTCTACCAGTATCATTAGCTGCTTTATCGTTTAGTGTAGCATCATATCTTAAAATAACGTTTTGTCCATATTCATTTTCACCTAAAGCATTTTTATTATTAAATTCTCTATCAACTATAGCTTTTAAATCAGTTATTTCAACTTTAAATGTTTCTCCGTTTCCTGGATTCTCAACTACATTAAACTCACTCTTATTTAATGTATAGCTCTTATTTTTTCCTTCAATTACTATAGATACAGTATCTTTCTTGAATGTTAAAGCTTCGTCCATTCTATCATGCCAAGCATAATAATATGTATCATATCCATTCATATTAGGTACATTAGATTCAAACTTGTAAGGTACAGTTTGTCCTATTTCATAATCTCCTATATCATTCCAACCAGTATTGTTATCATCTTCTTGAATTTTCTTTATTACTGTTGGATAGTCAGATTTTATTTGAACTTCTGCATTAGGATTTGCTGTATTTACCATACATAAAGAGCTTGCCGAATGTGTTCCATCTACTGCTGTTACTTCATCTACAACATAGTAGCCATAATCTAACCCTGCAATAACTATACTGTTATCTGCTTTTGTTTGACTAACATTAACTACATCACCTTGTATATTCAATCTTTTTATTTCATCTCTTAATTCTTCTACAAAGTATCTGAAAGCACTATATCTACCTTCTAAAGTTTGATCTGCTTGTGCTCCTTCAACTTTATTAGTATTTAAAGAATTAATATAATCTATAATTTCATATTCTGTTACTGTACTTGCTGCTTTATTTAGCTTTTTTCCTACTATATTTTGTAATGGAGTTTTGTAAGTAGGATTTAAAGTATAATTTATAGATTCTAACTTAGCTGAATTTTCAGCATTAAATAATTTATAAACATTAAACTTTTTACCTACTAAAGTTTGATTCATATTTCCATTGATAGTTATTTGAGCACTTCCACCACCTAAATTGGCTGTTCCTCCTGGTGTTCCTACTTCTGCCATAACTTGTATTGCACTTTCTGTATTTTCATCGGCAAATACATTCAATGAACCCATTTGTCCAATTATTATTCCTGCTAATGCTAACGTACCAAATAGTTTTTTTGTTCTTTTACTTATCATAATTCACTTCCCCTTGTTAATTATTTTTTACTCTCTTTTTATTTGAAATTACTGAATAAGACATTAAAGCTACTCCAACTAATAATATTGGTATCATTAATGCTGAACCAGTTTTCGGTAGCTTCATTCCAATTGTGTTTACTATTTTCATATTTACTTCTCTATCCGTTTTAGTTCCACCTAAATATACATCATTGTTTGAGTTGGTATCATTTACTGTATATTTCTTACCATCAACATAGTAATTAAATATATTATTTGCTGGTGTTGATTCTACATATATTTCATATACATGCACATTACCTAATATATCTACTGGCACTCTATATCCTTGAGGTGCTTTCGTTTCTTTCATATAGTATTTTGTTCCTGGTTTTAATTTAGTAAATTTAAGATTTCCATTCTTATCACTCACTTGAGTTTCAATAGGATTTTTACAATCTTTATCTGAATATAAAGTAAACTCAGCTCCTTCAAGAACAGTTCCTTTATCATTAACTTTAGTTAATCTCAAACTATAAGATTTAACATCATTATTTACAGTTAAAATTCCATCACCATCAAATTCTGAATAACTCATTCCAATATTTGTAGTATTAGATTTAACTTCTATTGTGTTATCTCCTTTTACTTCAAATATAAACTCATTTGTATTAACCTCGTAGCCTTCTGGTGCTTCAAACTCAACTATTTTATGTGTGCCTTGTTCTAAACCTCTGATAACTACTTCACCATTTGATCCAGTTTGTAATTCTTCTGTACTTCCATCAGGCTTAGTATGTCTGAATTTAGCGTTTGCTATAATTGTATCTGTTCCACTTTGAACCTTTTTAATAGTAAAGTTTAAGGAATCTTCTTTTATTATTGGTTCATTAAAAGTTCCTACACCTTCTGCTGTCCCATTAGGAGTAATTCTTCTTATAAACACTTCAGAATTTATCTTATAACCTATTGGAGCCTTAGTTTCTTGAATTGTTAGTGTTCCTAACGGTAGTGTTGGAAGACCTTGGCTATTGTACCAAAATGCATCCCCCGAAACTTTATAAGAATCATTTAATCTTGCACGCCCATTACTATCAGTTTTTAATATCCAAGTTCTAGTAGGACTTACTCCTAAATCTGCTGGATTAATAGCATCATTATATTCACCTGCATAAAACTTAACTGTAAATTGAGCATCAGCTAAAGTTCCATTTCCTTGTGGATTTGCATTTCCAGTATCAGCATCAACTTTTTGTAAGACAATACTTATAGGGTCGGTTTGAGGTCTATCACTAAACTCCTTAGTAGTCTTGCTTCCAGAACTAACTGTAACATCATAAGTCTTAGTATCTATTGCATATCCTTTAGGAGCTTTAGTTTCCTTAATATAGTAAGTACCTGAATCCAATTCTATTTCTTGAGACCATCCAGTTGAATCAATTTTTAACGTATCTACTAAGTTTGTAGCAGCAGCATTAGAATATACTCCATACTCAGCACCTTCTAACTTATAATAATCATTACCTTTTGTTATTGTTTCATCTGCTGATACTTTAGAAATCTGTAAACTACCTTTTTGTTCAAATTCCCAAAACGCTAAATCTTGAGTAGCTCCACCATTAGTAGTTACAAAGTAAACTTTAAACCCACTTGGAGGACTTGCTAATCCAGCAACATAACTGTAAAAATCATTACCTAGCGAATATGATGTATGTCCATTTGCCTTTGAAGCTGCTTGAGTAGTTGCAATCATAAGTAAATTTTGATTTGCACTCCAAGTGCTTGATATATTTCCAGTTCCAGGTCCATTGTATCCGTAGTAAAGAACCTTTCTTAACATTTCATTACTTGCAAGTCTTTTATTAGTAGCAATTGTTCCATCAGAAGGATCTTTCAGCTCAAACATTACACAAAATGCTTGTTTCCCGTCCACGGATAAAAGTGGAGCTGTATGAGCATATCCATTATAACTTTCAGTAATTGCTCCCCTATTTCCAACTACTAAGTTAGCTCTTGAACTAAACATATTAAATATAGATGAAAATAAGCTTGGTTTTTTTAATGATAATCTATATTCTTCATTCTCTTTTAAAGCATTATTAATTTCTTCATCAGATAAAGATTTAACTAATAAGCCTATACCGTCATCTATTAAATCAGCACTAGATTTATTAGATAAGTAACTTTCGCTCAAAAAGAAATTTTCATCTACTGAATCTAAAAGATTTTTCTCAGCAGCTAGATTTTTTCTATACTCTAACTGAAAATCTTCATTATAAATTCCTTTTTTATAATTCTCTATTATAGTTTCTTCTATAGATTTACTTTCAACTTTATTTTCTTCTTCATCTTTTTTATCTTCATCTGTTACTTTTATTTCTTCCTTAACTTCTTCTTTAGTTTCTTCTTTAGTTTCTTCTTTAATCTCATTCTTAACTTCTTCTTTAGTTTCTTTTTCAAAATTTACATCAATGAAAGTTCCATTAGCTTTAGTCGTAACATCATAAATTCTACTTTTTCCACTCTCTCTGACTTGAGAATCAACCCCATTTACTGAAGCTATAGAATAACCATCATTAGGAGTTACAGTTAATTGAAGATTACTATTTACAGTTACATTTGCTTGTAATGTATCTTTATCTTCTAATGAATACTTAGCATAACCATCATCAACAATAACAGTCCCATTTCCATTGACTTTGATTTCTAACTTAGCCACATCATCTAAGGTTTGTGCTTGTGTTTTTAAATCACTTCCCATTCCTATAAATATACAGCTAGTTAGCATTAAACTTAAAAATCTTTTAAGTTTCCTCAAGCATTTTCCCTCCTTAACTTTTTAATATGGTTAATAATTTAATATTAATTTTTATCACCCCTTTCAAAATTTCTATAAATTATGCAATTAAAAAACTCCAACTATAAAATAGTTGAAGTTCTTTATGTTACATAATTTTTCCTATAAAAAAAACACCTATATATTTAGGTGTTTTAGTTTAATTAAACTATCAATAAATTTGTGTCCCTCGGGAACACTTTAGATATTATTTAGTTTCACCACATATACTGCATTTGTATCCAGTAACTACAGTTTCATCCCATGCTGCTTTATCAACAACCCATTTTTTTTCATATACTGCTTCATGATTTATTTTGTTAGTACCTACTTGAACCTGTCTCCATTCTTCTCTCCAACTACCTTTTCCTCCATTAAGTAAATGATTTTCTATATGATCATATGCATTTGATGCAGATAGTTCTTCCCCACAATCATTACAAATCATTACTTCTCTTTCTTCATAAACTGGTACTTCTTCAGTCCAAGCTTCACTAACTAATACATTTTCCCAATGTCCTTCTTCGTCATGATGTACTGTAGTTGTAATTGCTACCCAATTGTGAGTATGTTCATGCTTATCATTAGTTGTTGTATTATTTACTGTATTGTTATTATTTGTATTGTTATTATTTGTATTGTTATTAACATTATTATTAGGCTTGCTTTCTGTTGTATTACTGCTTGTACTATTATTTTCCACCTTATTATTGGTATTATTTGTTTGTACTTTATTATTATTATTATTTTGAACTACATCATTTTTGCTGCTTGTACTATTCGATGTCGAATTTGATGTTGTTGAAGCGACTTCCTTATTATTTTCAACACTTTCTTCCTTAGTTCCTTCGTTAGCTATTTTACTTTCTATATCAGCTATCTTATTTTCTAATTCCTTTTTTTCTTCATCAGATAAATTAGATGTATCTGTATTCTTCAACTCTTCTAATTGCTCTTTCACATCTTTATCTTCATTCTCTTTATTTTCTTCTACAGATCCATTTTTATCTTCTACTTTATTTTCTTTTTCTGTATTTTTTTCTACTGCTACAGTTTTATTTTCAATACTCTTATTATGTAATATCATTGTCCCTGCCAATGTAACTATTAAAACCCCTGCTACTGATCCAGCTATCGCTTGTACCCTTTTATTATTTAAAAATTCTTTTATTTTATTTTTTATCATACTAATAACCTCCCTTTATTCAAGGGGCTAGTTATAAAGCCCCTTTACTACCCATAGCACTATATCTCTTTGTAATCCCTTTTATAGTCCGAAGGGTTTTTATATTTTATTATAATTATATTATAATCAATTTATTTTGTATTTTTAACATGGAACTTTCCTTATAAAAGTTTTATCATATTCTCTTTTTTCATTATTTTTTATTATCATTGGCATATCTAATGGAACACAGTTGTTTTCTACATCTAATACCCAATCGCCTTTCATATTAACCTTATATACTGATTTATTATGTCTTGCTACTTCAGTATCGCTTATGAATTTATTATTTTCTTTTTTCAAAGCTTTATTTTTTTTATGTACATTCTCAAATATTTCATTTTGTCTTTCATCTTGCATTAACTTAAACTCTCTAATTATACGCTGAACTGTTCTAGGTTTTTCATTTATTATTCTTGCTATATCACAAGCTTTATAACCATCTAAATACAATCTTATTATTCTATTTTTATCATGTATCATAAATCCTCATCTCCCATCCTAGAAATGGACGCACTTATACAAATTTTCAAAACGTCACATTTTTACTTTTATTTACATTTTTTTATTTCTTATTTTAATTTTACTTTATAATTCTTCATAAATTTGCTTCAAAAATTTCTTTTATTGGATTATTGTTATCCTTTTACTAGATAATAACATATTATTATTTTGTTTGTCAATTATTTTTTTATTTTTAAAAACTAAAAAATTGGACAAATTATCTAAGCTTTGTTTAAATAAACTTATCTACTGTATGTTATAGTTATTAAGAGAAAGGAGCGTATTATATGGATAACTTGTATCAAAAAAATTGTGCCAACAAATTAAAAAAAATCAGAAAAGAATATAATTTAACTCAAGAAGAACTAGCTAAAATATTGAATACCTCTAAACAATCAATATCTTTATATGAAAAAGGTAAGATGCTTCCTTCTATTAATGTATTGATTGCATTATCAAAATATTTTAATATTTCCATTGATTCATTTATATTTGATAAGAAAGAAAATCAAATAAATTTTACAAGCGATCCTGCGTTTGTAGATAATGTTAGATTAGAGTTAAAAGCTATTTTAGATCTTGAAAAAACTCTTAATTCTTATATTGATAATTTTAAAAAACTAACTCCTATAATAAAAAATAGAATTGATAATTTAAATCACTTAATATTGAATAATGAAACTCATTCAAATAATACTAATGATTTAATCAAAGTCCCATTATTAAGACGTAATTCTTTAAAGAAGTCAGATTTATTTATGGAAGTAATAGGAGATAAACTTAATCCAGCTAATAATTATTACATATTCACGGTAAACGATAATAGTATGGATAAATTTTTTACCAAAGATGAATTAATACTAGTTGAAGAAACTGATATAATTAATACTGATGATTTAATAGTTGTAAAAGTTGGTAATGACGTTTTTTGTCGAAAGGTGTTTATTGATGGAACTTCTATAATTCTTTTTCCTGCTAGTAGCAGCTTAAGTTTTAAATCTGAATCTTATAATACATTTGATTTGGTTATTTTAGGTAAAGTTCTTGGTAAAACTTCTGATTTTTTATCTCCTTAGTACGGAGAACCGTATCAATATTTATATCAAAATTTTTTTTATTTAAAACATTTTTTATTTAGAACATTTTTTATAAATTACATTTTTCAAATTTATTTTAAAAAAATAAAGGTGTTCCTGGGGAACACCTTTTTCTATTGCTCTATAATTATCTCCTGGCTCATTTTTAATTCATGCGTTAATAATTCACCTGATACTATATGATTAAATAAAGCAAAATTACTTTTTCCTTTTATATCTTGTATCATATTAAATCTATTATCTTTATTTAAAGTCTTATCATATGCTCTATGTAATATACTTTTTACTATAGGACTACTTAAATCTATATCACTATATTTTAATTCCAATCTTTCTTTTAATGCTACATTCTGAACTTTTATGTAATCTAACCATAATACACTTTCATCTTTTACTTTCTTCTCATTTAATTTTAAATAATTTCTTGGTTCATTATCAACTACAGTAAATATTATTTTATCAACGGTCCTACCTTTTTTTATTTTTTCTTTTATTTCTATCTTCATTATTCCCGTTGAATTAATCTCATTAATACTTCTTTTTAATATATTTGTTTCAAAGGAATTAAAGGTTTTATTCTTGTCCCCTATTTGTAACATATCTCTAAGCTCTTGAACTGAAAACATTATATCTCTTTTTGTTCCACTCCAACTTCTAAGTATTATATAAAATCTTTGTGCATAAATACCTTTTAGCTTATATATAATTTGTAGTGCATTTTGTGTATGACCTAATCCTAAATCAAATAAATATTTATATAACTTTGCTGGTACTACTACTTGATAATTACCAGTTTCTTTTTCTACATAAAAATGACTTACTAAAGGTGCTATCATCTTTGCTCTCATTTCATCCCTAGTAACCGTATCAAAAGATATAATACAATTACTCAATGCAGTAAAAACTTCCTTTAACGATTCTTCAGTTCTATCGTTTCTTCTTTTAAATATCTCTTTAAAATCATCTTGTGTTATTTTACAAGTTAATGTTTCTATTTTACATAGCTCTTTCCACTTTAATATATCTTCTTCACTTAACTCTTCTTTTTTATTTTCAGCTATTATATATTCATTATTATCTCTTTGTACTGAATACATTAACTTTAAAAATAGTTTATTTTCATTTTCACCTATAGAATATCTACCACGAGCTATACTATTAGGTGTTGCTAATACTTCATATCCCATATACTACCTCTCTTGTAATAATATTATCCTTTGAACAAGATAATATTATCACATATAAACCACATTGTAAATGCAAACTTGATGTTGTTTTTTTGTTTTTTTGAGTATCAATTTGATGTGGTATCAATTTGATGTGGTTTGAGTATCAATTTGATGTGGTATTTTATTTAAAAGTATCAATTTGATGTGGTTTACTTAATGTTTAGTATCAATTTGATGTGCTTTAAGTATCAATATGATGTGGTATTGCTTCTATAACTTAGTAAAATAGCCATGTCTAGCCATCTTAAATACTATTCCTAAATACTTTTCTTAAATACTTATATCTATAAATACTAATGAAAGGTTTCCTTCCCTCGTTATCTATTCATAAACTCAATAAAAGCGATTGCTATAGAATCTTTTTGTGATAACTTATTATCTTTACAATATTGAGAAAACTTATCCAATACATTTTTATATGTTCTTACAGATCTTGTTACAACTTCTCCATCTAACGATATATTTGTATTGCTTAATTTATAATTTTTAATAATACTTTTTAATATTGTTATTTCTTCTTCTGTAAAAAGATGTCCTTGGGGGACATTTTTTTCAATATCAATATTATTTCCTTTAGATTCTACTTTTGTAACACTTTGTGTTACATCTTTTTTATTATTAGTTTCTATGCTTTTTTCTTGTGTGTTAATAAGTGTTTCATTTGTAACACTTATATATTTCTTTAACTCTTTATCATATTTATAATTATTTCTATTTAATTTTTTTCTTAATGTATCTTTTCCAACTTTCATTTCCTTTTCTATTTGAGCCATTGATAGACCTTTTTCCATTTTCATATTAACATATTTAACAATTTCATTAATATCAACCATATATATTCTCCTTTTTAATAATTACAACATACTATAACATTATTATAACACTTAATTATTTAATGTTAGAACAATAATTTTGTAATACAAAATTATTATAAAATTAATATTATAGTATTACAAAGCACCTGTATATATTGAAAAACTCTTCTAAAAAAATATTTTGTAATATATATATATTACATTTTTAATATAAAAATATTATATTTTATTAATTTTGTATTGAAATTGTATTACAATTATATTATAATATTAATATGAAATACAATTGTAATACAAATTTATTAATTGCGTATTATACGGAGGGGTTTTAATGAAAAACAAAGAAATTATATTAAAAGTAGGAAATGATAATGGTAATAGCGAACATGATTTAATTATTAATGGAGTTTCAATAGCTCAACCTAATGTTTTTGCTAAAGTAAGAAAACTACCTAATTTAGATGAAGTAAATAAGGATTATGTTTTAGAAAATATTTCAGATAATCTAATAGTTACTTGTGAAGATCCATCGGGTATATATTATATTGGGAACTATGCTTTAAGATCTGGACAAAAGGTAAGAAATATTGAAGTTGGAATAGATAATAATAAAATTGAAAGTGATGTAGTAATTGTTAATACATTATCTCAAATTGCAGGATTTGCAGTTAAAGAATATCATAATAAATTTGAAAAATTTGATGATATTGTTGAAGTAAAAGTTGATATGACTACAGCACTACCTATTAGTTATTATTCACAAAAGAAATCTTTAGAGTTTGCAAATAAATTCTTATGTAAATCTCATATGGTAACAGTACATATTGGTGATTTATCAGTTAGAGTTAAAATAGTATTTGAATTTGTTAAGGTAATACCTGAAGGTGTAACAAGTATTTTTGCATTAAAACAATGCGATAACAAAATATTTGAAGAATATAATCTAAAAAATGAAGATAAATTAAACAATACTTATTTCAATAATGCTAGAGTTCTTCATGCTGCTATAGGTGAAGGAACTTCTGAGTTTCCTATAACTCAAGGTATAGAATTTAATCCCGACTTTATAAAAGGTACTAATAATGGAATTGGTCATGCTATAGATAAAGCTCTTGAAGAATTTAAGTCATTAAAGGGATTAAGCAAATTCAGTAGACAAGACTATTCAAAAATATTAATAGATACTAACCATAAATTCCATGATGATGCTATGGAAATTGTGGAACAATATATTGAGGATGAAGCAGAAGAAATATTACATCATATTAAAGCTGAAATTCAAAAAGCTAATAATGAAGTTGATGTAGTTTGTGTATATGGTGGTGGTTCTATCTTTATGAGAACTTATTTAGAATCAAAATTAAAGAACTTCTGCGATAGAGCTGAAATTAAACTTCTTTATATTCCTAAAAAATATGCTATTACTTTAGAAGCTGAGGGTTTATATAATTTTACTACTGGTAAAATCTTTGAAGTTTTAAAGGCAAAACATATTGAATCTAAAAATAAATAGTTTGGTGGTGAAAAATTATGTCTGATACTCAAAAGAAGAAAAGAAATGTATATTCATTTGCTTTGAAAAAAACAGATAGTCCCATTATTAAAGAATTTATAGAGAATCAAACAAATTTTTCTGAAACGGTAAGATATTTAATTTATAAATATGTTTCTGAAAATAATACTGATGATATTTCATATAAATTTAATGAATTGCTTTTTAGTAATGCTATATCTTTAAATTCAAATAAAAATGAAAATAACAATATAAATTCAATCAACACAAATGTAACACAAAGTGTTACTAGCGTTGATTCAAAAAAAAATAATGAATCTAACACTCCAAAATATGATGATGAAATTAGTTGTGATACTGAATCCTTAATAGATGAAGATATTCCCGATTGTTATAAATAAACTGGAGGGTTTCATGGTATAAAAAATTAAATTTGAATATACCATTAAAGATAGTGATGAAAAATTTATTGTTAAGAATGAAAATACTGTTAAGTATAAAGGATGATAAATTTTTTATCATCCTTTAATAATAAATAAAATCTATTATTAAAGACCAGGAGGTGATTTTAAATATGAAAAATAAAAAAGAAATACTTAATTTGTTATGTTATCTTGAAGAAGAAATAAAATCTACAAAAGAATTAACTTCAATTAGTGATACAACAAATTTTGAAGATATTAAATTAGGGTTTCATTTATCACAAATTTTAACCTTAACAGAAAGTCTTGAAGATATATTAAATAACAATAATAAAAGAAAAAAATTGATAAGTATTATGGAGAAATAATTACTGATGAAAATTAGAATGAAAAAAAAGTCGCAGCCTAAGCCACAACCTTTCCGCAAAAAGATTATAGCTTAAGTTGCTCTGAAAGTAAAGGAGTATTAAAGTTTATATGAGAAATAATTATGATATTTTATCAAAAAATGATATTATAAAATTAAGAAAGGCTTATAAAAACTACAATATTTCAGTAGAGTGTCTTGCCTTTGATGTAAAAAGTATTATGGATAATGAAGGAGTTAATAAAAATCAAGCTATAAATCGTATATTAAGCATTATAGATATTGATAATTGTATAAAGAATAAATTTTAATAATAAAAAATTTATTTTGTATTATAAATATTAAAACAAGTTAATAATTAAATTATGAATTAATTTAAAGGGGGAAACCATATTGTTTAAAGATGAAAAACATAAAGAATATTATGAGAAGTTTATATCTAAAGCTCGTATAAGTAAATTTGATAAGGAAAGAAAATCTTTATTTTATTTATTATCATTATTAGATGAAACTAGAAATAACATTAAAGATCTATATGATTTTGAAAATAATTGGATAGAACATGAAGGGCTTAATAAAGGTTGGCAAACTAGTGGTAGTATAAAAGTTAGTAAGTTAGCATTTAATCTTTATAATGGTTGGAGTGGTGAAGATGGAGATAATTATTCCCCATTAGAGCTATTTAGTGTATCTGATGAAAATAGAGAGTATTTATTAGAAGCAATTAGAGTAAGATTTAATTAATATATTTTGTAATTTTAGGAGATAATCTTTTAGGTTATCTTCTTTTTTTCTCTCTCCTGGCACTATTCCCATCACCCACTTATGACGCTTCAACAAGCTAAGATATTATATTGCTTTAGCTTGTTCCATCTACCGAGCGACCAATCTAAAACAAATAATATCTAAGCTTCTTTTTGCTATAAGCGTGTCCCGATGGAGTGCATCCAAATAAGTAAGAAGTCCTTTAAGGGACTTCTTTTATTTTATAATGTTTTTTTTGATGCACCAGCCTACCACATTCCAAGCTTACTTGTCAAAAACCATAAAAAAGTTTTTAGCAGCTAATCCAGTAGGTTATCGGCCAAAAACTTTTTTATATACCTGCGTTTTTTTGACAAGCACTTTCCATGTGTAGTCTTTGGCTCAACAAAAAAACAACAACACGAGGTACTAACCGAGAGTTCTAATTTAAAATGAAAGGATTTGATTATATGAGAGATTATAAAATTTTCTTATCTGCTAGTAATAAAAATATTGAGGATAAAGCAACTTTAAGAGTTGATTTATATGGAGATATTAAGATTAAAGATATTGAAGAATTAAAAGATTTTAATATAGTTTATATATCTAAAGGACATGAGGAAACAGTTTCGATTAAAGGTGCTAATGTGCCTTGTAAGGTTAGATATATTCAAGTATTTAAAAAATAATTTCCACTATGAAAGGGGGTGATTAGGTGAAAAAAAAGAGCAAAAAAAAGAAGAATAAAATAGGAACTGACAAATTAATAATTCTTTTAACTGCCTTGCTAAATTTAGTTATTGCAATTATTAATTTAATTAAGCTACTTATTGGCTAGTCAATGGAGGGTTTACCCCCCTCCTGTTCCAAAATTATTCTCCTTTAATAATACCAAATTATTAAGGAGGTTTCAAGAATGAAATTAAATGATAAAACATTAAATATCGCTTCATTAATTACAGTAATTATTAACCTATTTGTTACCTTAATAACATCATTTATCTTATTTATGAAATAGTAAAAAGGTGTCCTTTAAAGGACACCTAAGTAAAGAAATTATAACGAGATTAATATATAGAATTATAAAAATTGGAGGAATTTATTATGAAAAAAGTATCAATATTTAATATTAAAGGTGGAGTTGCTAAAACAACATCAACTGCTAATTTAGGAGCTTGCTTAAGCCAACAAGGAAAGAAAGTATTATTAGTAGACCTTGACCCTCAAAGTAACCTTACAAAGCTATTTAAAGCCTATAGTATGGACGATTTATCTGTATCAGATGTTTTATTAAATAAAGACTTAGATATACACAATGTTATAAAGAAAACTGATTTTGAAAATATAGATATAATTCCTAGTAATGTTGCTCTTGCATTTACAGAAAAGAAAATATTATTAGATGTAAATAGAAGTCAACAAAATAGATTATCTAAAGCTCTAAAGGCGATTAAAGATGAATATGAGTATTGTTTAATAGATTGTCCACCAAGCTTAAATATGATTACAGTTAATGCCTTATGTGCTTCTGATGAAGTATTTGTCCCTATAAAAATAGATAAATTTGCTCTTGATGGTCTTGAATATTTATTAGATAGTATTGAGGAAATAAAAGAAGAATTTAACCCAAATCTTAATTTTAAAGGGTGCTTTATAACAATGGATAGTGCTACTACAGTAAATAGAATTATAAAGCAAGAACTTAAAAAATTATTAGGAGATAAGATTTTCAATACTACTATTAAACAAAATGTTAAAGTAATCGAGAGTACATTTGATGAATGTCCAGTAGTATTCAGTAATAAGAAAGCTAGGGCAAGCATTAATTACAAAGATTTATGTAAAGAAGTATTTTAATAAGGGTGTCCCTCGGGGACACTCCACTACAAAAATTGTTTAAAGATAGAGAAAGAAAGGTGTTTTAAATATGAGTAAGAAATTTTCAATAAACGAAGGAATGTTAAATAAATTATCACAAAATGTTAAAAAGGCTAATGAAATTGAAGCTAAAAGCAACTTCAATGTTCAATATATAGATATCAAAAATATTAAAAGAAATGAGAAAAACTTCTATGAAATAGTTAATGTAGATGAATTAGCAGAAGATATTAAAATAAATGGATTAAACCATAACTTAGTAGTTAGAAAGCTAGATGATGAACAATATGAGCTTATTAGTGGAGAAAGAAGATATACAGCTCTTTCAAAATTAGTAGCCGAGGGAAACGAAATATTTGCTTTAGTTCCTTGTAAAGTAATTGAAGCTAATGACATAGATAGTGAAATAATTCTAATCCAAGCTAATGCACAAACTAGAGAATTAAGTGATTTAGAAAAGTTAGAACAAGTAAAAAGGCTTTCTGAATTATATAAAATGAAGAAGAAAAATGGAGAAAAAGTTCCAGGTAAAATAAGAGAAATAATTGCTAATGATTTAAAATTATCTCCAACCCAAGTTGGAAGATATGAAAGAATTAACAATAAGTTAATTCCCGAATTAAAAGAAATATTAGAAAAAGGGGATTTAACTATTAATAATGCTAGTGAGTTTTCAACTTTAAGTGAAGAAAACCAAAAGGTAATCTTAGAAATAATAAATAATAAAGTTGAAATCAGTAAGGAAGAAGCTACTCAATTAAAAAATAAACTAAAAAATATTGAACAAGAAAAAGCTAATGAACTTAAAAGGCTAGAAAGTGAAAAGATAGATGAAATAAGAAAAATTGAACAAGAAAAAGCCGAAGCTCTTAGAAGTAAACAACTTATAAGTGATGAAGTATTGAGATTAAAGAATGAATTAAATAAAAAAGAAAATAAATCTGATGAAGAAATTAAGCAAATTGAGGGTCAACTTAGAGTTGAATTGAAAAAAGAACTTGATAATAAATATAGTTGTATGATTGAAGAAGTTAAAAATGAAGCTAAGGCTAATAAGGAAGAAAAAGAACGTTATAAAAAAGAACTTGAAGAATTAAAAGCTAAGGCTAAAGAAAATACAAGTCATTCAGAAGAATTTAATGAGAATTATAAATTAATGTTAGATATAAAAAATGCTCATAATGCTTTAACAATACTACTAAGACAAAAAATGAAAATGGAAGAAAATAAAATAAAAATATCTTCCGATATAGTAAAAGAACTTGAAAATCTTAAATTGGCTTCAAGTGTTATAGATGGTTTAAAACATAGTATAAATAGATAAAGTGTCCCCAGGGAACACTTTATCTATTTATTTATTACTTTATTATCTTTATTTATTTTTATGTTTCAATAATTTATTATCTTTATTAGTTAAGTAATTTATTGTAAATGGTATTAGACTTACAACAAATATACCTTTATATAATTCATATTCTTTATTCAAATATCCTATAAAATTTTCTGCACTATTTGCTATATCTAACTCAATATGTCTATTAAATAATACTAAAATAATAATTCCTGCTATTAAATAAGATATAAGTAATAAACTTTTTATCAATTTATTACTATTTAAACTTTTTAAATCTACTGTATAAAATGGATCTAAATTTTTATAAATCCAAATTAAACATTTCTTATAAAAGCCTTTAATTTTTTTTAATTTAATTTGCTTTTTTATAATATCTTTAATAAAATTATAAATCCGTATGATCATCACTATAAATAAGAATAAAGCATTAAACATGGTTACAAAAATAGCTAAATGTGATATTAAATATAATGGAAGTGTACTATATTGAATTATAGAACTTAAATATTTACCTGCTATAAATTTATATAAGAAAATTACCGAACTCATTGTTATAAATAATGGTAGATTTAATTTTTCTATAATAAGTTCATTATAAACATTAGGATCTGTACTATCTAATTCAATAATAAACTTTGAATTTAATATTATTACTATAATTAGTAATGTAATTATAAAAACTTTTAATATCATATAAAACCCTCCTTTAGTAATAGTATTATAATTTATTTTTTTATATTTTTTTGTCGTATTTTGTATTCTATTACTTCTATTTGTATTAAATTTATAATTATTTATTCTTTCCTGGCACTATTCCCATCACCCACTTATGACGCTTCAACAAGCTAAGATATTATATTGCTTTAGCTTGTTCCATCTACCGAGCGACCAATCTAAAACAAATAATATCTAAGCTTCTTTTTGCTATAAGCGTGTCCCGATGGAGTGCGTCCAAATAGGTAAGAAGTCCTTTAAGGGACTTCTTTTTTTATTTTGTTTTTTTGAATCACCAGCCTATCATATCTCCATTAAATTTGTAAAGCCATTTCATAAAAATTTTTGTCGGCCAACTAGATCTAATAGTCAGCAGCCAAATTTTTTTCTTCCATTTTCCTTTACAACTCACTTCGATATGTAGTCATTGGCTCAACAAAAAACAACAACACGAGGAACTAACCGAAAGTGCTGAGTTGAAAAGAAAGGATTGATACTATATGAATTTTAAAATATTTATGACAAGTGGAGTTAATGATTTAATTAGCGAGGAAGTTATAAAAGATTCTGATTTAAATTTAGCTGTAAGTAAATTTATTTCTAATGATTGAGGAGTTCTAAGTGATGAAGATAAGGAGCTTCAATATGAGTTGTTAAAAAATCCAAAAGCAATATATATGGATAGATTCATGGGTGCTTACATAATAAATGATATAAAAATTTGGATTATGAGTGATTATGATTATTCTATTAAAGGTTTAGTAATTACAATTTTGCTTCCAGAAGAATATTAATTAAAAAAGGTGTTCATAAATGAACACCTTACCAAAATAAATTTTAAGGAGAATGTATTATGAAAAGTATAGTTTCTTATCCAACTAAGGAAGCGTATTGACATATATATATTATAAATATATAATTATTATTGATAATAAAACTTATCAAAATGAACATAAAACTTTGCAAGGAGGATTTATGAAAAAAGATGAAATTTTAAAAAAAAGCCGTGAATCTATCAATGATGAAGGTATTGAATATGCAGAAAATAAAGGTCGTAAAATTGGATTTATTTCATTTACAATATTATTTTTATTTATTTCAATATTTAATTTATTTTTTGGTGAGCCAAAACCCTTTTATGCAACAATTTCGTTATTTTCGATATTAATATCTGGTGAATTCTATGGAAAATATTATTTTAACAAATCTAAACTATATCTTATTGCAACGATATTAGCAATTATTACAACAATATTATTTCTAATAAAATTTATTTTAGTTTCATTGGTATAACAATATTATGAATGGAAAATTAATTTTAAAAAATAGACTAAAAGTAGCCAGAGCTGAAAAAGGGATTTCACAAAGCGACCTAGCTAAATTAGTAGGTGTATCAAGAACTACAATAAGCTCTATTGAAACAGGTCAATTTAATCCAACTGCAAAACTTGCATTAATTCTTTGTATTGCACTAGATAAAAAATTTGAAGATTTATTTTATTTTGAATAAAATATTAAAGTAATGTATTATCAAAAGTTGATTATTACATTACTTTACAAAATTTTATTTTTTTAATTTATCTCAAACAATAAAATTTTAATAATAAAAACATTTTCTTTTATATCAACATTAAACTCACCAAAATATTTATTAACTATATTTTTAATAGATAGCAATCCTAAACCATGTTTATTACAATCTTTTTTAGAAGTTAAAATATTATTATTATTATTATCTTTAATTATACGTCCATTAAATTTATTTTTTATTGTAATAAATAAAGTTTTATTTTTATACTCCATAAAAAAGCTAATATATCTTTTTTTTATAGGTAATTTATTAACAGCCTCAATAGAATTATCTAATATATTTCCTAGCAAAATGCTTATATCTGAAATATCATAATTAAAATCTATCGGAATATTAATATTATAATCAAATTTAATATAATTATTTTTCATATGCTATATTTAAAATTCATAATGCTATCTACAACTATATTCCCAGTAT
>NZ_JACSQZ010000046.1 GCF_014836325.1 Clostridium gallinarum | reverse complement strand
AAGCTTTCAAGGGATTATTAGATAGATACTTTGGACAAAACTAGTTTTTAAATATTAATGAGTATGGTACTTTGTACTATACTCATTTTTTGAGTTAAAAAATAAAGTTTGATACAAGTATAATAAATAGGTATAATAGTTATGAATTATAAAAAATGGAGTGAATAACATGAGATTAAGAAAAAAGCCTTGGGCTAGACCGGAATTAGAAGCATGTAGTTTTTTTATAACTAATCCTAGCAATTATAAGGGAAAGTGGAGAGAATTTTTCAATAACGATAATCCAATATATTTAGAATTAGGCTGTGGAAAAGGTACTTTTATTGCTGTACATGGAGCAGAAAATAAAGATAAGAATTATATAGCTATAGATATTAAAGATGAAGTTTTAGTACTAGCAAAAAGAAATATAGAAAAATCATATAATGAAAAGCAAACAGAAACTAATAACATAAAGCTAATGGCTCAAGAAATTTTATTAATTAATGATATTTTAGGCGATGGAGATAAAATAGATAGAATATACATTAATTTCTGTAATCCTTGGCCAAAGAAAAAACATAAAAAAAGAAGACTTACTCATACAAATCAATTAAAAAATTATAAGAATTTCTTAAGTGAGAATGGAGAAATATATTTTAAAACTGATGATGATGAATTATTTGAAGAATCATTAGAATACTTTAAAGAAAATGGTTTTAAAATAGATTATATAACTTATGATTTACATAATAGCGATTTTGAAGGAAATGTAAGAACTGAACATGAAAATATGTTTAGTGAACAAGGTATAAAAATAAAATTTTTAATAGCTAAAAGATAAGAAAGTGTTAAAGTAGCATCATATCAAGGGGATATCATAAGTTCCAAGTCATATTGCTATGATATTTTAATATTTAAAAACTTAAAATAAAAATTATAAAAAGGTCATTGAAGATTATGATAGTTTCAATGACCTTAATTTTTTTGAGATAAAAAATTAATTGTAAAGGTTACTTTTTTAATCTAATAATTAATTCAACTGTATTTAAGAAGATATCTATTTCTCTTGTAGAATTATATACTCCAAAGCTTGCTCTTACCATACCAGGTATATTACAGCTATTATCTGTTAAATATCTGCTATATTCAACATTATTAATTTGAAGTAATCTTTTGACATAGGGATGAGCACAAAAGGCTCCTTGTCTAACAGCTATAGCTCTAAGATTAGCTAATAATTTTGCTGTTTCTGCATGATATAAATTTTTAATATTAAATACAACTATTCCAAGTCTATCATCAATTTTTAAATTATCTCCATAGAGAGTAACACCTTGAATAGAAGTAAGACCATTAATAGCGTGTTTTAATAGTATTCGTTCGTTGCTTTCAATCGTATCAAAACCAATTTTATCTAATTCTTTCATAGCTTCAACTAAAGCAATAGCACCAAAAAAGTTTGGACTGCCAGCTTCATTTTTTTCAGGAGGGGGAAGTAGGACTTCAGAATTATCTAAAACAGTATCTACTGTTCCGCCACCTTTAAGATCGGAATCTAATCTTTCAAACACATCTTTCAAACCAATTATTGCCCCACTGCCAAAGGGAGCATACATTTTATGTGCAGAAAAGACCAGAAAATCTATTGAATTTTCAGTGAAATCTATTTTTTTATGGGCTACAATTTGGGCTCCATCTACTATTAATTTAGCATTATATTTATGAACTAGATTTGAAATATAAGATAAATTATTTATATAACCTGTAACATTTGAAGCAGCAGTAAGTGAAACATACTTTACTAATCCATTATATTTTTCAAGTAGATATTCTAATTCATCTAGTTTTAGCCTTCCATGCTCATCAACTTCAATATATTTTAGATTACATTTTCCTCTCCAAGGCAAATCATTAGAATGATGCTCCATTCTAGATGTTATTATAATATCATTTTTATCTTCTATTAGCATATTAGAAAGTCTATTTATTCCTTCAGTAGTGTTATTAACGAAGATAACAGTATATTTATCCTTTGGAGCTTTAAAAAAATCTAAGAGATAATTTCTGGATTCAGCATATACCTTTGTTGAATACTCAGACTTTTGCCCAAGCCCCCTACCTATAGCCCCATACAATTCACAGGCCTTTATTATTCTAGCTAGAACGCTCTTAAAAACAGGCGTAGTAGCAGCATTATCAAAATTTATTGCTATTATTTTATTATTATTATAAATTGGAACTTTTTTATCAAGGCCTATAAATAGATGCCTAAAAGAATTATTTGTTAAATCGTTCATAGCAAAACCTCCCTTGATATAATATTCAAACGACTAAAGTAAGGTGATAGTAAATGTAGATTAAGATTGTTCTAATGCAATAAAAGAGAACATATATAAGAATATAGCGTATACATATAATGAAATATTTTTTGGAGGAAATATATGAGCAATAATTTTAATATAGAAAGTAATATAGAAAGAGATAAGGATGATTTAAAATTCATACCTTTAAATATCATGGAGCCATTTACGGATAAAAACTCAAATTGGTTTCCAACAATTGATTCAACACTTCCTACTTTTAATAATATTCCAGATGGCTTCGTTTTTGGATTTGCTTCTCCTATAGATAATTCTAATTTACAAGGAACATCGTTAAAAACCTTAGATTTTACACAAAAAAATGATTTAAATATGCAAAATGCTCAAGACAAAAATGAATTTGAAGAAGATTTTGATTTATACTACCCATCAGAAACTTTAGGTGAGGAGCTTTTTTCTTATAATAAAGATAATAACTGTAAAGATAATAACTATTCTCAAAACATGAAAAATAAAGGTACTTATAAAAATAATAATATGAATTGGCAAAATGGAAACATGAATAATCAAAATCCTAATATGAGTTGGCAAAATGGGAACATGAATAATCAAAATCCTAATGTGAATTGGCAAAGTGGGAACATGAATAATCAAAATCCTAATGTGAATTGGCAAAGTGGGAACATGAATAACCAAAATCCTAATGTGAATTGGCAAAGTGGGAACATGAATAATCAAAATCCTAATATGAACTGGCAAAGTGGAAATATGAATAATCAAAATCCTAATATGAACTGGCAAAATGGGAATATGAATAATCTAAATTCTAATATGAACTGGCAAAGTGGAAATATGAATAATCAAAATCCTAATATGAATTGTCAAAATGGGAATGTGAATAATACAAGTAATAATACGAACTGGCAAAATGGAAATGTGAATAATACAAGTAATAATACGAACTGGCAAAATGGAAATGTGAATAATACAAATAATAATACGAATTGGGAAAATGGAAATGTGAACAACCAAAATAATGATATTAATTGTAAAAATGGAAACACAAGTAATCAAAATAATAATATAAATATGAATAATAAAAATGATGTACTAGATAACAATATGAGTATGCCTATAATACAAAATAGAAATGGTGTATTTCAAGAACCTATTCATATGGAACTTTTAAGAAATTTAGACTTTGAAGATTATTTAGATATAGGATTTAGAGGAGAAGAAAATAAAAACAATGAGGGAGAAAATATATTTACAATTATAAAAGATGATAAGTCTATAATTGATACTTTTAGAGCTTATAATATTCCTAAGCCAATTTATGAAATGATAATAAAAAAGATAATTAGTATAACTGTAGAAAGTTCTAAATAAAAGTGAGGTGAATAATTTGTTGTTTCGTCAAAATATGCCTAATCTACAAAGTAAAATAAGATTTCTTCATGCAGTTCCAACAGCGCCAGCAGTTGATATATATTTAGGTGAAGTATCATATGGAAAAGGGATATCATTCTCAGATGTAACATGCTATGAAAATATATCTCCAGGTAAGTATGAAGTTAAATTATATGCCGCAGGTAGTTATGATAAACTTATAGTAAGTAAAAGCATTGACATTTTACCTAATACAACTTCTACAGTTAATATTGTGGCTTTAAGTGATGAATTAGATATTTTGGTATTAAATGATGCTAATATAAAGGATAAAATAACAAATTCTTTTCTTAGATTTATAAATTTATCTCCTAACGCTCCTTTGTTGTCATTATCATTACCAAATGATATAAGCCTTTTTGCTAATGTTGAGTATTTAGAGACTACTGGCTATTATCCTTTATCTCCTGCTATTTATGATTTTAAAGTTAATTTTTCTGGATCTTCAGGATTATATAAGTATATTAATAATAAAGAACTTAATAATGGAAAATTTTATACTATTTATATTATAGGTTTATTAAATAGAAAGCCTACTCTAGGATATTTACTTTTAGAGGACGGAGGACAGTAATTTAGAATTAAGAATTAAAAATGAAGAATTAAGGATGTAATTTGTTCCAAATTACTCAATTTTGATTTTTTTAGAGGCTGTTTTACAGCCTCTAAATATTTATAAAATAATATTACATAGATAAGTAGTTATATTTTATTTATATTTTTTAGTGGGAATATGTGTGGCTTAGTATTATTGTAAATATGCCAAGGAAAATAGAGAATAAATATATTGAATGATATTTATATCTTCGAGCTGCTGGAATAAGTTCTGCAAAGGATATGTAGAGCATTATGCCTGCAACTAAGGCAAAGGTTATAGATAAAATAATATCATTTATATATGGTCTTAAAAATAGAAAAGCAAGAAAAGCTCCAAGGGGCTCAGCAAGTCCAGAGTATAGAGTGTACTTAAATGCTTTGAATTTGCTTTTAGTTGAATAATAAATGGGCATAGCTATAGATATGCCTTCTGGAATATTATGAAGTGCTATAGCAAGTGCAATTGATATTCCTAAAGATGTATTTTCATATCCTGATATAAAGGTAGCTATACCTTCTGGAAAGTTATGTATCATTAAAGCTATCATTGATACAAATCCAACTCTATATAATTTTTCATTTGTATTGTCATTAGTTTTGGGTGCTTCTGGAATAAATTTATCTATAAGTAAAGCCATTAAAGCACCTATTAATAAAAATAGTAATGAATATAGTACACCCTTTATATTTCCATTATGCTTGCTTAAGGTTTCTTCAGCAGATATGAAAAGATCTGTAAATGAAACTGTAATCATTACTCCAGCTGAATAGGATAGGGCAAAGGTAATTAATTTTTTATTCTCAGCTTTAGAAAAGAATAAAATAAAAGCACCTATAACAGTTGAAAGCCCTGCTAATAAAGATAATATTAGTGGTATAAGTGAGTTATTATTTATCATTATAAATCTCCTTTTAAAGTATTAAATATATTAATAAATATATTTAAATTTAAAAATACTATGCAAGATTACATAAATTTTATAATATATAACTGTGTTAGATGATAAATGGGAGGGATTATATGCTAAGAAATAAAATAGAAGAAAAGTTTGTAATGCTGCCATTAATCAGCAAAGCTTTTTTTATAAATTTAAAGAGTAAAGAAAATAATTTTATTACTTATAAATATGGAGATAATGTAAAACAATATTATAGAGTATTTAGTGGTGATAAAAATAAGCCAACAATTTTTTTTATACATGGTGGAGGTTGGTGGCATGGAAGCCCTAAGACATCAAGCTGTATAGGAAAATATTTTAATGACTTAGGATATACAGTAGTTATACCAGCATATAGATTAGTACCATTTTATAAATATCCAACACAAATAGATGATGTTTTTTTAGCTTTAAGTAATTATTTGAGTAAAGAGAAAGTTGAGAAAATAGTTGTAATGGGGTTTTCAGCAGGTGGAGAACTCTCAGCTAATTTAGTTTTTAATAAAGAAAAACAAGAAGAATATAAAATAGATAAGAGTATATTTAAAGGATTAATTACTTTATCAGGTGTATTAGATTTTACTAAGTGTAAATCTAAGCATTCACAAAGATTAATAGAAAATTATTTAGGAAATGAAAATGAATCAGAGAATGTTAATCCAATTAATCTTATAAATAATGAAATTAATTTAAAGGTACTTTGCATTCACGGAAGTAAAGATCCACTAATAGATTTTGAGAATTCAATAAGTTTTGTAGAGAAAATAAAAAAGTTAAATGGAGATGCTAAATTGAAATTAATTAAGGGTAAACATCATTCTGATATAATTTCTTTATTTTTAAATAAGGGAGAAAAGGAATCTAAGGATATTTTAGATTTTATAGAAAAGGTATGAGTGAAATAAAAAATAGAAACTATTTAGTAGATAATTTAAAGGTAGTACTAATTTTCTTTGTAGTCTTTGGACATGTAATTGAATTTTACATAAAAGATAATTATATACTAAGAACATTATACGTTTATGTATATATATTCCATATGCCACTTTTTATATATATTTCAGGTTATTTATCTAAGAATTTTTATAAGATGAAAAGAAAGGCTATAAGAAATTTACTGATTCCATATATAATTTTCAATGTGATTTGGTATACAGCAGTTTATATTGGCACAAATAGAGTAATGTTTTCATTAGTTTCTCCCGGATGGACGCTTTGGTATTTATTGAGTTTGTTCTTTTGGAGAATTTCATTAAAGTATCTTGTTAAGTTTAAATATATATTAATTGTTAGCTTTATAGTTGGAGCTATTGTAGGTATATTTCCAAGTGTAGGTAATACATTATCCATATCAAGAACAATAGTATTTTTACCATTCTTTCTTTTAGGATATTACACTAAAGAAGAGGATTTATTCAAAATAAGTAACTTTAATAAAGTTTTATCTAAAGTAGGAGTAGTAGTATTTTTATTTTTAGCTATTTATATAGTAAAAACCAATTTATTTGATTATAAATTTTTATATTATTCTTATTCATTTAATGATTTAGATGTTTCTTTATTAAAAGGAATTATATTAAGATTTATTTTATATTTATCTTCTATAATATTTAATATTTGTGTAATATCATTAGTTCCAAATAAAAAGCAAGCATACTCAAATTTAGGAAAGGCAACCATGAATATATATGTTTTTCATATTTATTTAGTTATGTTAGTATATTTCTTTATTCCTAAATGGAATATAAGTATATTAGGTAATATATTAATACTTACAAGTCCATTCTTAATAATTTATGTATTATCTAGGAAGAGAGTAAATAAAGTATATGATGGCATATTTTATCCAGTAAATATAAGTATTGATACAGGAAAAAAGTCATATAACAAATATAAGAAATTTAAGAAGTAGTTGGATTTATTTCAGCTACTTTTTTATTATCTAGGAAATTGCAATAAAGTTTGAAAGTGGTAAAGTGTCGTAGCCATGTTCCACATTATAGTTCCAAGTCAATTTACTACGATACTTTACGATGTGTTTATTTAAAATATGTTTACAACTAAATATATGAATAGTATACTAGTGTATATACACTTAAGGGGGAGTTTTTATGGATAATAGGGAAAAAATTAGGAAGATGATGTTTGCAGCTGTTTTAATAGCAATTTCAATTATCATTCCAACACAATTTGGTTTTTTAAGAATAGTTATAGGACCATTTACAGCAACTATAGCATCACATGTACCAATGTTTTTAGCAATGTTAATAGCTCCAGAAGTAGCAATTGCAGTAGGAGTAGGGTCTGCAATTGGTTTCTTTATAACAATTCCATTAGTAATAGCAGCTAGAGCAGCAATGCATATAGTAGTTGGATATGTTGGAGCATTAATAATTAAAAAAGATAAAAATTTTAAAAAGGCAATTGCAATTACAGCACCTATACATGGAATATTAGAGGGACTAGTAGTTATTCCATTTGGATTTTCTGTATATCAATTTGTAGTTGTTGTTGCAGTAGGGACTATGATACATCATTTTGTAGATGGAGCAATTTCATATGCACTAGCAAATGCATTAGCAAAAGCTAGAAGAAAAAAACTATATGATGTATTCACTAGTGAAGTAATATAATAATAAGTATAAAAAGGAACTGGTATATATTAATATCAGTTCCTTTTTATACTTAATAAACTTCAGTTAATTCATTTGACTTATTTTTGGGTGGCATACATAGAAATGATAAGGCAATAATAGTTAATAATAAGCCTACTAATGATAATATAGTTGGAATCTCTGAAAAGAATAACATTCCTAAAAGCATAGCAGCTATAGGTTCGCCTCCAGCAGCTAGAATAGATGTTTTTCCAGCTTCTATGTAAGTTAAGGATAATGTATAAAGCACATATGGTAGCACAGATGTAAATAATGAGTGTAAAAACATAAATATAGAATGGTTAACTGGTGCTACCATTACAAAGTCTTTAAGTATATTCCAATCAGTAAATGGTAGTAAAACAAATTCAAGTGTTAATAAGCTATAGAAAGTAATAGTTAATGCTTCATATCCCTTTCCCATTGCAATTTTAGAAATTATACTATAAAGTGCATAAAAAAATGCAGATAATATTCCTATTAAAATTCCGCTTACTGACCATTTCATTCCAGTAGTACTTTCTAAAATACCACTTGCAAGTAGGCATCCTAAAATTGCTAAGGACATACAACTTATTTTATGGAAAGTAATTTGCTCTTTAAAAAATATAGCAGCTAGAAATACTACGAATATTGGAGATAAACTAAGTAATACGGCTGCTAAGGATAGTGATAATTGATTTACTGATGCATTATAGCAAAAGTTTAGCCCAAGCATACAAAAGATACCTGTTACTATAAAAATCCAAGCATCCTTTAATTTTATTTTTAGTAATGATTTATCAAATATTAGAATTCCAATTAATAATATAAGTAAAGCAAGCAAAGCTCTTGAAGATATTATAGTGTAACTATTTGCTCCGAAATAACTTAATTTTCTAACAAATATACCTGCAGATCCCCATAAACCTCCAGAAATTATAGGAAGCAGAAATTTGATTTTTTTCATATGAATAAACTCCTTTATTATAGATTTGTATAAATGATATACTTAAATTATAAATATTTAATCTTACTAAAGCAAATTTATAAAAATATTAGCATTTTCATTCTAAAGTGATATAATTTTAAATTAATGGAAATAGTTATATTATCAAGATATTTAAAGGAGGAACTATGGAGAATACATCGCTTATATTAGAAGGTGGCGGCATGAGAGGCGTTTACTCTGCTGGAGTACTAGATTTATTATTAGATGAAAATATTCATATAAAATACTGTGTAGGGGTATCAGCTGGTGCCTGCAACTGTGTTTCTTATATTTCTAAGCAAAAGAAGAGAAATTATAGGGTTAACATAAATTATATTAAGGATAAGAGATATTTAAGTTTTAGTAACTTATTTAAAACTGGATCAGCTTTTGGTATGGATATGTTATTTGATATAATACCTAATGAATTAGAGCCCTTTGATCATGAAAGCTTTATAAATTCAGGAGCAAAGTTTTTTATAGGCTCTACCAATTGTAAAACAGGGCTGCCTGAGTTTTATAATATAAAGGATTTTAATGAAGATGGTTATGATGCGTTAAAGGCATCTATTTCTTTACCTTTAGTTGCTAAGATTATTGATTATGATAATAAAAAGCTTTTAGATGGAGGAATTTCAGCACCAATACCAATTCAAAAAGCTATAGATGACGGAATAGAAAAGCATGTAGTTATATTAACTCAGCATAAGGGATATAGAAAAAGCAAAACAAAGATAATGCCAATAATAAAGAAAAAATATAAGGAGCATCCAGGGCTTATAAATGCTATGGAAAATAGATATAAAATATATAATGATACATTAGATTTATTAGATAAACTAGAAAGTGAAGGAAAATGTTTTGTTATAAGACCAACTATTCCTTTAAAAGTAAGTAGATTTGAGAGAGATAAAAATAAACTTGAAGCAATATATAATAGGGGCTATGAGGATGCTAAAGCTCTTGCAGAGAAACTTAAGAAATTTTTAGAAGCTTAGATAAATTATTTAAATACATATATTAAAATAATATAAGAAGGTTATTTTAATAATTGTAATTGAAAGGAGATGGGGAGAAAAATGAGAATATTCCATATGGGAGATTGGCATATAGGTAAGCTTGTAAATGGATTTTATATGACAGAAGATCAAGAATATATATTAGAAGAATTATGTAAGGCTATAGAGGAAAAAAAGCCAGATGTTCTTTTAATTGCAGGAGATTTATATGATAGATCTGTACCACCTGTTCAAGCAGTTGAATTATTAAATAGATACTTAAGAAAAATAGTTAAAGATTTAAATACAAAAATAATAGCTATTGCAGGAAATCATGATAGTAATGAAAGAATAGATTTTGCAAGCTCACTACTATGTGATAGTGGCTTATATATTTATGGGAATTTAAAAAGACATATAGAAAAGATAACCTTAGAAGATAAGCACGGAAAAGTCAATTTCTACCCTATACCTTATGCTGATGTTCCAGTTGTAAGAGAATTATTTAAGGATGATAATATAAAAAATTATGATTTATCTATGGCTAAAATAATGGAAGAAATAGATAAAGATTTCAATAGTAATGAGAGAAATATAGCAATTGCTCATGGATATATTACAAAAGTAAATGAAGAAGGAATAGAAAAATTAGAGGAAAGTGAATCAGAAAAGCCTTTATCTATAGGTGGAACAGATTTTATAAGTCATAAGCATTTCGAAAGATTTAATTATACTGCTCTTGGACATTTACATGGGCCTCAAAAAGTAGGATGTGAAAAAATAAGATATTCAGGCTCGCTTATGAAGTATTCTTTTTCAGAGGTTAATCAAAGAAAAGGAATAACTATAGTTGATATAGATGAAAATGGTGAAGTTAATATTGAAATCTATGATTTAAAGCAAAGAAGAGATTTTAGAGTTAAAAAAGGAACTTTAGAGGAATTATTAAAAGATTATAAGAATGAAAATAATGAAGATTATATAAAGGTAATATTAGAAGATAAGGGTGAGATATTAGATCCTATGGCTAAGCTTAGAGCAGTTTATCCAAATGTTATGGAGCTTATAAGAGAAGAAAAGCTTTCAAAAAGATCTAATAAGGAAGTTTTGGCAAATGACATTAAGAAAAAGTCAAAGGTTGACTTATTTAAGAGTTTTTATAGTGAAATAATTGGAGAAGAAGTAGCAAGTGAAGAAATAGAAATTATGGAGAAAATAATAAGCAAGGCTGAAAGGGGAGAAGAGTAATGATAATTAAAAAACTTATAGTATCTGCTTTTGGACCTTATGCAACTGAGCAAGAATTGGATTTTGAAAGTTTCTTAAGTGATAAAAATATGTTTGTTATTACTGGTAATACAGGAGCAGGGAAAACAACTATATTTGATGCTATAAATTTTGTTTTATATGGTGAAGCAAGTGGTAGTGAGAGAGATGGAAAATCATTGAGAAGTGATTTTGCAGAGCCTTCAACTAAGACTGAAGTTAAGCTTTGGTTTTCTTTAAGGGGAAAGGAATATTATATAAAAAGATCTCCTCAATATTTTAGACCTAAGCAAAAGGGAGAAGGTTTTACTGAAAGTAAGGCAGAAGCAGAGCTTATATATGATGATAAAACTATTACTGGATCAAAGGAAGTTACAAGACAAGTAGAAGAGATTCTTGGAATAACATCAGATCAATTTAAACAGCTTGTTATGATTCCACAAGGTGAATTTAAAAAGCTACTTAATTCTGATAGTGATAAGAAGGAAGAAATATTTAGAAAAATATTTGGAACTAAGATTTTTTCTGATATTCAGCAAAATATAAAAAATGAAGCTAATAATTTAAAGAAATCCATAGAGGAAGTTTTAAGAGATAGAGAAAATAGAATAAGATCTTTTAAATTAAGAAAAGATGATACTTTACTAAGGGCTCTTATTTTAAATAAGGATTTAAATGTTGAATTAATACTAGAAGAATTTAATAAATCTATAGAGCGTGATAAAGAAGAAGAAAAAGCTTTAAAAGAAAAAAATGATAATCTGAAGCTTAAATTAGAGACTTTATCTAAAGAATTAGTATTAGGTAAAGAAGTTAATAAAAAGTTAGAAACCTTAGAAAGGTATAGAAAAGACTTTGAAGAATTAAATGCTTTAAAGGAAGAATTTAAGCTTAAGGAAGAAGAATTAAAATATGCTAAGAAAGCTGTTACAGCATTAAACTATGAAGAAAAGTATAATGAAAAAAATAAAGCTTTAATAAGAATAAAAAATAATTTAAGTGCAAGCATAGAAAGAGTAAATAAACTTAAAATTGATTTAGAAAAGGCTGAAGAAAACTTTAAAAAAGAAGTAGAAAAAGAACCTTTAAAAAATGAACTAACAAAAAAGTTAGATGAAATAATAGGTTTAAAGGATAAAACTTTAATTTACAAGGAAAATAGTGAAAAATTAACCTTATTAAAAGTATCTTATGGAAAAATTAAAGAAAGAATAGAAAAGATTAAAAAAGAGATAGAAGAAAATTCTAAATTAGTAGTAAAAATAAATGATGAAATTGCTATAATACAAAATTTAAAAGAAGAAGCTTCAAAATTAAATATAGAAGAATTAAATTATAAAAATAAAGAAGAAAAGTTAAATTCTCTTAAACTTAGTTTAAATAAGTTAACTAATGAATTATTAAAAGAAGAGAAATTAAAAAATGATTATGAAGTGTTAAATAATATTTATATAAATAAAAGAAATATTTATGAAGCTTTAGATGAAAGCTTTAGAAGAAATTTAGCAGGGATTTTAGCTAAAGATTTAGAAGAGGGGAAAGAGTGTCCTGTTTGTGGATCGAAGGCTCATCCTAAGGTTGCTATATTAGAAAATAAGGATATAAGCGAAGATGAGGTTAAAAAAGCTAAATTAGAAGAAGAAAAATCAAGAAAAGATATGGAAGCTTCATTAACAAGTCTTACTAAAATTAAAGCTGAAATAGACTCTTTAAAAAATGATAATATCAATAAGTTATTTAATGAAATATTTAATGAGGAATTAGGAGATATAGCATTAAATTTAGAAAAAGTATGTGAAGAGTTAAATTATACATCTAAAACTTTAAATAGTATTACTTTAAAGAAAAAAGAAATGGAAAGCAGAATATTAAAAGAAGAAGAATTAAAGAATAAAAAAATTAATTCAGAGAATTTAAATGATGCTTTAAGAAAAGAATTAGAAAATAAGAGTGAAGAACTTTTACTTAGAGAAGGTGAAGTTAAAACTCAAGAAGCAAACTTAAATAATATAGTAAATGACTTTAAGGGCAATATAAAAACTATTGAAGAATTAAACTTAGAAGAAAAAGATATCAATAATAATCTTAAAATTTTAAAGGAAGCTTATGAAAAATCAGAAGCATATTTTAAAAATGTACAAAGTATTTTTGATAAGGAAAATGGAAATAAAGAAACCTTAGAAAATATGAAAAAAGAAGCTAATAGAGAGAGAGAATCTGCTTTAGTAGAATTTAAGGAAAAAGTTTTATCTTTAGGCTTTAAAGATTATAAGGATTATATAAGTAAAAGAAAAAAAGAAAATGAAATTGAATTAATAGAAGAAGAAATTAAAAAATATAATCTAAATTTATCTAATTCACATAAATTATATAGTTTATCATTAGAAGAATGTAAAGATTTAAAGATTATAGATATAGCTTTAATAGAAGCTTCAATTAAGGAAGTCAATAAAGAAAGTGAAGATATAAATAATCTTATTAAGGAAGTTTACTCTAAAATAGATCAAAATAGCAAAACTTTAGAAACTTGCTTAGAATTTAATAAAAAGATAGTACAAGAAGAAGAAAAATATAAAACAATAGGTAGATTATCTAAAATTATAAATGGAGACAATCCAAGAAAGATAAGCTTTGAAAGATATGTTTTAGCAGCTTATTTTGAAGATATTATAAGTGCAGCTAATATAAGATTTTCTAAAATGACAAATAGTAGATTTGAACTATTAAGAAAAGAAGAACTTGGAGATAAAAGAAAAGGTCAAGGACTAGACTTAGAAGTTTTTGATAATTACACAGGAAAATCAAGAGATGTAAAAACCTTATCTGGTGGAGAATCCTTTAAAGCTTCCCTTGCAATGGCTTTAGGTCTTGCAGATGTAGTACAAAGATATTCAGGTGGAATTCAATTAGACACTATATTTATAGACGAAGGATTTGGAACATTAGATCCAGAATCTCTAGATATAGCTATAGATTGCCTAATTGACCTTCAGGATAATGGAAGAGTAGTAGGGGTAATCTCTCACGTTCAAGAATTAAAAGATAGAATAGATGTGAAATTAGAAGTTACATCTACTAACAAAGGAAGTAAGGCCGAATTTAGAGTTTAGATATTGACAGGGACAGTAGTTAATTTTGTGTAAAAACAAAACTAACTACTGTCCCCTTATTAATATAATGCCATTGTTTAATTATAAAAGTATTTATTCAGAAACTACACTAATTCTTTCTTGAATATGGTTTCCTTTTGTTGCTTCATCAATCATAGCAATAGCGTAATCAGAATAACTAATAACACTTTGACCTTTAGAATTTAAAGTTAATTCTTCACCGGCAAGAATGTATTTTCCCGTTCTTTCACCATCAGCTTGAAAATCACCTGCTGGAGAAATATAAGTCCATTTTACGTCGTTTCTTTGACGAAGTTCTCCTAGGGCTTTAGCCATAGCATTAGCTAAAGGCTTGAAGATATCAGGGAAATCAGCGCCATCTGATACAGTAAGTGTGTGTTCAGAATTTACAAATAAACTTCCAGCACCTCCAACAACTAATAAACGAATATTTGTACCACTTACTAAATCACAAAGTTTCTTTAAAGATGTGCTATGAAGTGGAAGAGTTTCTTCTGTCCAAGCCCCAAAAGCATCAATTACAACATCAAAACCAGATAAATCCTCTCTTGTTAAATCAAATAAATCTTTTTGAATATAATTCTTAGCTACACTTTTATTTTCTCCTCTTGCAATAGCTGTAACATCAATACCTCTTTCAACAGCTTCTTTAACAATAAGTTTTCCTGCTTTTCCATTTGAACCAATAACTACAATTTTCATTTTAATCTCCTCCTTTTTGTTGTAACAATCTTTATTACAATAATAGCTTATATCTTTTGAGTTGTAATGTCAATAGTTACAATGAAAAAGTTTTTGATATTATTTTTTATAAAAAAACACGCCCATATAGTATTGAGCGTGTTAATAATTTATATTATTTTTTTCTTTTAGGATATAATACTGAGTATCTTTCATTACATCAGCTAAAGTTATTCTCTTAAGTTTTTCTTCTAAAGTATTTTGAATTTGTGTTAATTTAATATCTAGAACATTATGGATATTTCTTCCTACTGGACAATTTTGGTTTGGATTTTCATGGAAATGAAATAGCTGTCCATTATCAATACATTCAACTGCATTGTAAATATCAAAGAATGTAATTTCTTCTAATGGCTTTGAAATAGAAGCACCACCACTACCTCTTTGTACTTCCACTAATCCTTTAGATTTTAATTGAGATAGTATTTTTCGTATTATAACAGGATTAACATTTACACTTGAAGCAATAAAGTCACTAGTGATTTTATAATCTTTTTGAAATATATAAATACAAGAAAATATATGAATAGCAATAGTAAAACGGCTTGAAATTTGCATAAGTACTCCTCACTTTCTTATCTTTACAAAGATTATAATTAAGAACTAATGTGATGTCAATTATTACATTAATTCTTTGTTATATGTTATTTTATAATCTTCTATTTGTTTATTTAGGTAGCGATAGAGAAAACTGTGATATCTGTATTTTAATTTCTAAACAGTTCATTTCGATACTTAGCTGGTGAAATAGACATTTGTTTTTTAAAGATTTTTATAAAATAAGAAATATCTCCAAATCCCACTTCGTAAGCTATATCTGTAATTGATAGGTTTGTATTAGAAAGCAATAGAGCTGCTTTTTCAACTCTAAAGTTATTAATATATTGGGTACAAGTTTTTCCAGTTTCATTTTTAAAGAATCTTAAAAAGTGATATTCGCTGTATTTTGCTATGTTTGCTAGTTCTTTAGTTGAGATATGAGATTTATAATTAGTTTGAATAAATTTTATAACTTCCTTTAATTTTTCAATTTTAATCAAATTATTGTAATTTTCATTTTCTATTTTTATAGTAATATAATTTTCTTTAAATAATAAATAAAATATATTTAAAAGATAGGATTTAATTGCTAATTGATAACCGTACCCTTTTTCTTTATAAGATTTTGCTAATAAATTAAATGAATTTATTATATCACTATAGCTAGAATCATTAAAAGTAATTAAGTTTTTGAAGAATAATTTGTTTTGGAGTATTGGATTTATAAAATTAATTTGAGAATAATCTAGATTATTTCCTTCAATAAGAGAAAGATTAAAAACTAAAGCAATAAAAGAAATTTTGTCATTGTCATTTCCCATCATATAATGAATAGCACCTTTAGGAATAATTATAAAATCATTAGTAGATATTTTGAAGGTTTTGAAGTCTATACAAATTTCGCAGTTTCCTTCAATAACATAAATAAATTCCATTTCATCATGCCAATGAGAATAGAAATCTGAGGAGCTTTCATATTCTACAGAATATAATTCTAAAGGTAATTGAATATTTCCATGATTAACTTGTTCTTTAAGATTTAAATAACTTAAATTATCCATAGTAAAGTTGTACCCCTTTATATATTTAAATAGCAATATAGTCATATATATAAGCAATTTTAACCGAGTAATTTAGCTTTAATAACAGTATAATACAAAAAGAAAAAGATTTCATTATGAAGTTATAAAGTTAATTATGGAGGATATATGGATATAAAAATAACGAGTGAATTAAAGAAAATAACATGGCCTATTTTTGTAGAAAGTGCCTTATTATCACTTTTAGGAAGCGTAGATATTTTGATGCTTGGAAAATATTCTGATAATGCTGTAGCTGCTGTAGGAGTTACCAATCAGATAATTTGGATGTTAAATTTAATCTTTGCAATAATAACAGCAGGAACATCTATTTTAATATCACAATATATAGGAGCAAAAAGTGATAAGAAAACTATAATACAAGTTGCAGGAATATCTGTTGGATTTAATGGACTTATAGGTGCTATATTGAGTATTTTAATGGTTATAGGTGGTACTAATATTCTTAAATTTTTAAATAGTCCAACTGAAGTACTAGATCTTGGGCTTCAATATTTAGGTATAGTTGGAGGATTTATATTTATTCAAGCTATAATTATGACCTTTACAGCAATATTAAGAGCTCATGGTCTGACTAAGTCTTGTATGAATGTAACTATAACAATGAACCTGGCAAATGTTGTGATGAATTATATTTTAATATTTGGTAAATTTGGATTTCCTGAAATGGGGGTTGCAGGTGCAGCAACAGCAACTGTTTTAAGTAAATTTATTGGATTAATAATATTAGGAAAGCTAACTTATGAATTGATTTTTAATAAATTAACTATAAGTATGTTTAAGCCTTTTCCTAAGATTCATTTTATAAATATATTAAAAATAGGGATTCCATCAGCTGCGGAACAAATTTCTTATAATTTATCTCAATTAGCTATAACTAGTATTATAAACTTAGTGGGGGTTACCAGTATAGCAGCAAAAAGCTATGTTGGAACTATAATTTGTTTTAGTTATATATTTTCATCGGCAGTTGGACAAGGTACTAGTATTTTTATAGGAAGATTTATTGGAAATAAAGATGAGAAAAATGCATTTAAATTACTTATATATTCTTTAAAAAGAGCTTTAGTGGTTTCTATAATAATGAGTTGTATTGTAGCAATAGTAGGAAAAGGAATACTTGGATTTTTAACAAATAATGAAGAGATAATTTCTATTGCAATAAAAATATTTTTAATTGAAATAATATTAGAACCAGGAAGATGTATAAATATAGTTGGAATAGGTGGTTTAAGAGCAGCTGGAGATGTAAGATTTCCTGTATATATAGGGGTTTTTTCTATGTGGATATTTGGTGTTGGATTATCTTATCTTCTAGGATTAAAGCTAGGTCTTGGATTAATTGGTGCTTGGATAGGATTTACAGTTGATGAGTGGTTTAGAGCGATACTTGTATTAATTAGATGGAAAACAGGAAAGTGGAAAGGAAAATCCTTTGTTATAAGTAAGTAAAAAAGAAATAAACATTATATTCCTTGCTCTGTCGCATGCGTTCCAAGTCACCGTCATACAATGTTTATCTCTTTACAAACTGAAGGAAGGAAATTATAAAAATATTATTCAAAGGGTAAGATTTTTATAATTTCCTAGAGAATAAAATATAATTAAAAAATTTTTAATTAAAGTAACTAATGTTACCGAGTTATATAGAAAATCCTTATATAATGAATTCATAAA
Organism: Clostridium gallinarum; assembly: GCF_014836325.1. Classification (GTDB taxonomy): domain Bacteria; phylum Bacillota; class Clostridia; order Clostridiales; family Clostridiaceae; genus Clostridium; species Clostridium gallinarum. Next base: position 9,655 of record NZ_JACSQZ010000046.1, on the reverse strand, counting down.
GTAAATAAATATTTGAATTATCAAGGAGGGTTTTCTTAATGGAAAATAAGATGTTTTGTTTCCAATGTCAAGAAACAGCAGGATGTACAGGATGTACACAATTTGGAGTTTGTGGTAAATCACCAGATTTAGCTAGAATGCAAGATCTATTAGTATATACAACAAAAGGATTATCAGAGGTTACAACTAGACTTAGAAAAGAAGGAAAGGAAATTTCAACTGAAATTAACCACTTCATTACATTAAACTTATTTACAACTATAACTAATGCTAACTTTGATGATGAAATATTCTATGAAAGAGTTAGAAGAGTTTTAGAAATAAAGGAAGACTTATTAAATAAGTTATCAAATAAAGATGGATTATCAGAAGCTGCATTATGGACAGCTACTACGAGAGAAGAGTATGATGCAAAATCAAAAGAAGTTGGGGTATTAGCAACTAAAGATGAAGATATAAGAAGTTTAAGAGAACTTATAACTTATGGATTAAAAGGTTTATCAGCATATATGAAGCATGCTAATGAATTAAGCTATGACAATGAAGAAATAAATGCATATATGCAAGAAACTTTAGCTAAATTATTAAATGATAATTTAACAGTAGATGAATTAGTTGCAATAACTTTAGAAACAGGTAAGGTTGGGGTAGACGGTATGGCTTTACTTGATAGTGCTAATACTGGAACTTATGGACATCCAGAAATGACTAAAGTTAATATAGGAGTTAGAAATAATCCAGGAATATTAGTTTCAGGACATGATTTAAAGGATTTAGAACAATTATTAGAGCAAACAAAGGGAACAGGAGTAGATGTTTATACTCACTCAGAAATGTTACCAGCTCACTATTACCCAGCATTTAAGAAATATGATCATTTTGTAGGAAACTACGGAAATGCATGGTGGAAACAAAAAGAAGAGTTTGAAAGCTTTAATGGACCAATTTTAATGACAACAAACTGTATAGTACCACCAAAGGATAGCTATAAAGAAAGAGTATTTACAACTGGAGCAGCTGGATTCCCAGGATGTAAGCATATAGATGGTGTTGATGGACAAGCTAAAGATTTCTCAGAAATAATTGAACTTGCAAAAACTTGTAAGGCTCCAACAGAAATAGAAAATGGAGAAATCATTGGAGGATTTGCACATAATCAAGTAATGCAACTTGCAGATAAGGTTGTAGATGCAGTAAAATCAGGAGCTATTAAGAAATTCTTCGTAATGGCAGGATGTGATGGAAGAGCTAAGTCAAGAAATTACTATACTGATTTTGCGAAGGCTTTACCAAATGATACTGTAATATTAACAGCAGGTTGTGCAAAATATAAATACAATAAATTAGACTTAGGTGACATTGGTGGAATTCCAAGAGTTTTAGATGCAGGACAATGTAATGATTCATATTCATTAGCACTAATAGCTTTAAAACTTAAAGAAGTATTTGAATTAGAAGATATAAATGATTTACCAATAGCCTTTAATATAGCCTGGTATGAACAAAAAGCTGTTATAGTATTATTATCATTACTATATCTTGGAGTTAAGAATATCCACTTAGGTCCAACATTACCAGCATTCCTTTCACAAAATGTTGCAAAAGTATTAGTTGAAAACTTTGGAATTGGTGGAATAACAAACGTAGAAGATGATTTAAAAATGTTTTTAGCATAATATAAACTTAAAGTGACTGTAGTTCAATGAAAAATTAAAAATTAATGAAAAAACTCCTGCGGGAGTTTTTTTCTTTCCTTCAGTTTCTGAAGGGATAAACATTGTATGAGGTTGACTTGAAGAGTATGCAACAGAGGCAGCAATATAATGGTTATCTCTTTTTTTATTCTTTAGACCAGTTATAAAATGTTACCCTGTGAATAACATTTTTATAATTTCTGACATTCAGTTTGTGTAAGTTTTAAAATATCATAGCAAGGTGACTTGGAGCTGTAAGGCGGAACCTGGATATGATACTTTAACACTTTTTTATAATAGATTTTTTTTGTACTATTTGATAAAGTTAATGATATAGAATAAATTTAAAATAGATATAAAAATAAGAGAGGGATATAAATGTTAGAAGTATTAAAAAATACTTGCTTTTTTAAGGGAATTCCAGAAGTTGAAATAGATAATATTTTAAAAAGTGAGCTTTATTTAGTTAGAGATTATAAGAAAGATGATGTAATTGCTAATCAAGGAGAAAAGTGTAATAGTTTATCTGTAATACTTGAAGGAAAGGCAGTTATACAAACAATATATGAAAATGGTAAGGTCCTAACATTATCTAAATTTAATGTTAGTGATGTGTTTGCAGAAGCACTTTTATTTTCAAAAGATAGAGAATATCCTGCAACTGTTATGGCAGTTGAAGATTGTAAAGTTCTATCATTTCCTAAAAATAGTGTTTTAGCAATAATGCAAAAAAATACTAGATTTGCAGAAAATCTTTTAGAACTACTTTCTCAAAAAGTAGTAATTTTAAATAGAAAAATAAACTTAATAGAGCTAGATTCTATTAGAAGAAAAATATGCAAAATTCTTTTAGATAACTATAAGAGAAATGATAGCTATGTTTATAAAATAAAGTCAAAAAAAGAACTTGCAGAAGAACTAGGAATACCTAGACCATCACTTTCAAGAGAACTTATTAAAATGAAAGATATGAGGATAATTGATTTTAATTTAAAAGAAATTAAAATTATAGATTTAGAAGGATTAGAAGACGAACTGTTTAAAAACTAGGCAGGCTTTAAAACTATAGTTTACCTAGTTTCTTTTTGCTATATATAAATTGTAAAGAGATAACAATACTTTTATAATATACAAATATTATAAGTTAAATGAGATTTATGAAGTTTAGAATATTAAACAAAAATAAATAAAAAATTTTGGAAGATATTAAAGTAATAAAATAGCATATAATAATATAAAGACTATATACATATTATCTAATATATGGTAGAATTATACTATAATTTATTTAATGTGCTGAGACATTTATAAAAAGCATAAAAATAAGGAACAAACTTATTTTTGTGCTTTTTTTGTTTTCTAAATTTTACTGTTTTAGTACTGAAAGTAATAATTAATATTTGATTAACTAAATATTTAATTTTTACTTTCTTATAAAGGAAACTCACTACTCACATTCGTTCGTAGGAGTAAGTTCCTCTAACTAAATCAAAGATTTTATAAAGGAAACTCCTTCTCCTAACGTCGAATGAGTAAGTTCGAGTACCCAAATATAAAATTTGGACTCTCACTTAAATTGACAAAGAACATTTGTAAGGATAAAATTATATTAAATTTTTTATAGAAAATAATGGATAATAGGAGTTGATATTATGAAAGCAATTTTAACAGTAATAGGAAGAGATAAAGTTGGTATTGTTGCAGGTGTAAGTAATGAATTATTAAGATTAAATATTAATATTTTAGATGTAAATCAAACTATAATGGACAAGTATTTTACTATGATTATGATGTTAGATTTAAAGGAATCTAATTCAAGTTTTGATATTATTAAAAATTCATTAGTATCTAAAGGTGAAGAATTAGGAGTTGAAGTAAAGATTCAAAGAGAAGAAATATTTAATTCTATGCACACTTTATAAAATGTAGGATACGGAGGTTAAAAAATGAATAGTAATAATATTTTAGAAACAATAAAAATGATAGAAGAAGAAAAACTAGATATAAGAACTATAACTATGGGAATATCTTTATTAGATTGTATAGATTCAGACGGAGATAAAGCAAGAGAAAAAATATATAACAAGATAGTAAGTAGTGCTAAGGATTTAGTTAAGGTTGGTAAGGAAATAGAAAATGAATTTGGGATTCCAATAGTAAATAAAAGAGTTTCAGTTACTCCAATATCTATAATTGCAGGTGCAACGGATGAAGAAAATTACGTTAAATTTGCAGAAACACTAGATAAAGCTGCTGAAACCTTAGGAGTAGATTTTATAGGTGGATTTTCAGCTTTAGTGCAAAAGGGTTATACAAAGGGAGATAAAATTCTTATTAATTCAATTCCAGAAGCCTTAGCTAAAACTAGTAAGGTTTGTTCCTCGGTAAATGTAGGATCATCAAGATGTGGAATAAATATGGATGCAGTTAGAGAAATGGGAGAAATAATTAAGAAAACTGCTGAATATACAAAGGACACAAAGGGATTTGGATGTGCAAAACTTGTTGTTTTCTGTAATGCAGTAGAAGATAATCCTTTTATGGCAGGAGCTTTCCATGGAGTTGGAGAAGCAGACAAAGTAATAAGTGTTGGAGTAAGTGGACCAGGAGTTGTTCAAAGAGCCTTAGAAAAAGTTAAGGGTGAATCTTTTGATGTAGTAGCTGAAACTATAAAGAAGACTGCATTTAAAATAACAAGAATGGGACAACTTGTAGCAAAGGAAGCATCAGAAAGATTAGGAGTACCTTTTGGCATAGTGGATTTATCATTAGCGCCAACTCCAGCAGTAGGTGATTCTGTTGCTCATATTTTAGAAGAAATGGGACTTGAAGTAGTAGGAACTCATGGAACAACAGCAGCATTAGCATTATTAAATGATGCTGTTAAAAAAGGTGGAGTTATGGCATGTAGTCATGTTGGTGGCTTAAGTGGAGCATTTATACCAGTTTCTGAAGATGCAGGAATGATAGATGCTGTATTAAAGGGATCTTTAAATTTAGAAAAGTTAGAAGCTATGACTGCGATTTGTTCTGTTGGACTAGATATGATTGCTGTTCCAGGAGATACACCTGCAGAAACTATTGCAGCTATGATTGCAGATGAAGCAGCAATTGGAATGATTAATAATAAAACAACAGCTGTAAGAGTAATACCTGCCCCTGGATGTAAAGTTGGTGATTTAGTGGAATTTGGAGGGCTTTTAGGGACAGCTCCAGTTATGCCTGCAAATAAATATTCATCTTCACTATTTATAAAAAGAGGGGGAAGAATACCAGCACCAATACACTCGTTTAAGAATTAAGAATGTATAATTAAGAATGTAAAATTAAGGAGGTTTTGCACAGCAAAACTTAAATTTAATTGGTGCAAAGCACACTTTATTTAAAATCCGAAGGATTTTTTCCTTAATTCTACATTCTACATTTTTAATTTTTCATTATGAAAATCCTAGTGTAATGAAATATAGTTTTTAACTGTTTCTAAAACAGAATCATCACCAACATATACTATAATATCATCTTCATTTATTATGAAATATGGTCCTGGTGATAAGAACATATCTCCATTTCTCTTAACTGCAATAATTGTAGCTTTTGTGTTGTGCCAAAAGTCTAGTTCTCCAATACTTTTACCTACAGCAAAACTATCTTTTTCAACTATGCTTTCAAAGGGAATTATTGAACCTACATTTCTAAGTTGAGTAGCAAATTCTATTATAGAATTAATGTTTTTTTCTAGTTTAGAATCTATTTCTTTTCTCTTTTTTATTAAATCAAAGGTTTCGTTATTTAAATATGTAAAATCAGATTTAGTTTTAAATTTATTTAAAAATTCTTTAGCAGAATTTTTACTATTTATAATAATACCGCTTTTTTCATTAATGGTAACAACATTCATATCTTTTAGCAAAGCTAAAGATCTTCTTATAGTTTCAGGAGATACATTATATATACTAACTAAAGTTGTTCTGCCTGTTATTCGTTCTCCCTCGATGAATTGATTATTTACTATTCTATGAGCTATATCTACAGCAATTTTGATATAGTTAGGTGTTTTAGTTTGTTTAGACAAAGTTATCCACTCCTTTATATTCAAATTCTAACATAGAAAAGAGGAAAGTAAAACTATTATAAAATCTACATATTAAATAAAGAATTTACTAAATAAAGGAATATTTATCAAGCTAAAAGTAGATAATTTCAATATAGAAAGATTTAACTATTATACTAATTATTATAATGAAGACGAGTTTATTGAATTTAAATTTTACTTAATTTATAATTAGTTGATTAGTTTAAATAAGAGGTATTTTATGGAGAAAGAAGATTTAGTACTAGAAAAAGAGATTTTACTAGAAAAAAGGCAGAAAATAAATGAAGAACTTTCAGATAAGATGAAAAATTTTCAAATTATAGATAAAAAGCTTAAATATCTTATGAAAGAAGCTAAAGGAAGCTATAATCAAGAAAAAGAAACAACAGAAAAAATTTATTCTGTATTAAAAAAAGATATAAATAAATATGAGGAAGCAATTAAAACTCCTTATTTTGGGAGAGTAGATTTTAGGGAAGCAAAAGGGCAAAAAGAAAGTATATATATTGGAAAACAATCTATAAGTTCAAGTCAAGATGGAGAAGAAATAGTAGTTGATTGGAGAACTCCAGTTGCAGATCTTTATTATAGTGGAACAGGGGGAGAGGCATATTATAAATCTCCTAATGGAATAGTAGAAGGTAACTTGTCTTTAAAAAGAAAATTCTTATTTAAGGAAGATTCTCTAAAGGATGTATTTGATGAAGGTATAAATGAAATTATATTAAAAAGCGGTTTAGAAGAAGCAGATTTAGTAGATGAATTTTTAAAAATTAACTTAGAAGAAAGTAGGGGGAAAAAGCTAAAAGAAGTAGTAGCAACTATTCAAAAGGAACAAAATGAAATTATAAGATGGCCTAAAAATCTTCCAATTATAGTCCAAGGTTCAGCTGGATCAGGAAAAACAACAGTTGCATTACATAGATTAGCATATTTAATCTACAGATATTCTGAAACAATAAAAGGAAAAGATATTCTAGTTTTAGCACCAAATAAATTGTTTTTAGATTATATTTCAGAAATTCTTCCTAATCTAGGTGTAAATGAAGTAAATCAAACTACATTTGAAGAATTAGCTTTAAAACATTTAAAGGGTAGAATTAAGATTAAAGGAAAAGATGAAAAGTTAAAATATATTATAGAACAAAATGATATAGAAGAATGTAGATTTATAATAAATTCATCTAAAGTAAAAGGAACATTAATATTTAAAGATATTATAGATAGATATATTTCTTTATTAGAAAGTGCATCCATAGATATAAAAGATATTATTATTGAGGATTATATTTTATTTAATAAAAGAGAAATAATGAGATTATATTTAAAGGATTTAAAAAGCTATCCAATAAATAAAAGAAAAGATGAGATAAAAAGATATTTAAATTTAAAAATAAAAGAAAAAATAGAATTACTTTGCATACAAGTAGATTTAGATTGGGCTCCTAAAATAAAAGAAATAAAATCAAGTTTTGAGGATTCTGATGAGAGAAGAAAAAAATTAATTGATGTTTATTCTAAAAGGGATACTATAAAGGAAAATATAAAGAATAACTCTAAAAGGGTAATGAATGATTACTTTAAAAATTGGAGAGGAATAACATCAAAGGACATATATTATAATTTATTTGAAAATGAAGAATTCTTTGAAATAGCTACATTGGGAAAAATTCCAAAGGATCTTTATGATTTTATGAAGAAAGAATTAAAAGAAAATAATAAAAATGGATTAATTGATGAAGATGATTTAGCACCTCTTTTATATATAAATATGATTTTGGAAGGTGTTGAAGAAAAACAAAAATATTCACATATAGTTGTAGATGAAGCTCAAGATTATAATCCATTTCAAATTTACTTAATAAATAAGTTAACAAAGGGAAATTCTTTAACATTAGTTGGAGATATTGCACAAGGAATATACTATTATAAAGGAATAAGGGATTGGCAGGATATAGTTGATAAAGTTTTTGATAGTAAAGCTACATTTATTCAATTAACTCAAAGTTATAGATCAACAGTTGAAATAATAGATTTTGCTGATAAAGCTTTAAAAACTCAAAATTTAAATTTAAAAAATGCAAAACCTGTGTTAAGGCATGGTGAAGTACCTAAAATCATTAAATGTGAAAGTGAAAAAGAAGGGGCTTTAAAAATAAATGAAATAATAAAAGAAATTAATGAAAAAGGGAAAAATAGTATAGCTATTATTACTAAAACCTTAGAAGAAGGGAAAGAATTAGAAAAATTACTTAAAAAAGAAGCAAAAATAAAAATATCTCTAATAAAAGGGAATGAAAAAGAAAATAATGATGATATAGCAATAATTCCATCATATTTAACTAAGGGATTAGAGTTTGATGCCACAATAATCTATAATCCAAGTGAATTAAATTATAAAGATAATATATTAGATCAAAGGCTTTTATATGTTTCATTGACAAGAGCTTTACATTATGAATATATTATAGAAATTAATAATCTAACTAAAATGATATAGATTAAAACTAGTAAATAGTCGAATTTTATAATTGTTTGAAGAATGACACTATGGTAAAATATTACTATGATGGAAATGGTGAATTGAAATGGAGGTAGGGATATGATACAGGAAAAATTAAAAGATAAAATTTACTGGGTTGGAGTAAAAGATCCTGATTTAAAAGTTTTCGATATTATAATGGAAACTAAAAAGGGAACAACTTATAACTCATATGTAATTAATGATGAAAAAGTTGCAGTAATAGATACAGTTAAAAATGGTTTTTATGAAGAATTCAAAGAAAATTTAGTATCAGTAATTGGTAATAGGGATGTTGATTATGTTATAGTACAACATACAGAATTAGACCATAGTGGAACTTTAATTAAATTAATAAATGATTATCCTAATGCAAAAATCGTTGGAACAAAGGCTGCTATTACCTACTTGAAAAATATTTTAAATAGAGATTTTGATTATATAGAAGCTAGAGAAGAAATTAATCTTGGAGAGATAACACTTAAGTTTATTACAGCTCCAAATTTACATTGGCCAGATACTATGTTCACTTATATTAAAGAAAGAAGCTTATTATTTACATGTGATTTTACTGGATCACATTATTGTCCAGAAGGGACTATAACTTCAAGCTTAGATGAAGATTATTTTGTTGAAATGAAGTATTATTTCGATTGTATAATGGGACCATTTAAAAGATTTGTATTAATGGGACTTGATAAGATTAAAAATTTAGAGATTGATTGTATAGCAACAAGTCATGGACCTGTTCATATGAGAAATATTGAGAAAATTTTAGAACTTTATAGAGAATGGGCTACTGAAGAGCCAATAGATAATAAAAAAGTAGAGATATTTTATATTTCAGCTTATGGAAATACTGAAGAGATGGCTAATTTCTTAAAGAGAAAAGTAGAAGAAAAAGGATATAAAGCTGGAATAACAGAAATAACTTCTTCTTCATTAGAAGAATGTGTTAGTAAGATAGAAAAAGCAAAAGGATTTATGATTGGGTCTCCAACAATAAATCAAGATGCTGTTAAACCATCATGGGACTTACTTTCAGTAGTTAATCCTATAATTAATAGAGGTAAAGCTGCATTAGCTTTTGGATCATTTGGTTGGAGTGGAGAAGGCGTGAAAATGCTTACTTCAAGACTTAAAGATTTAAAATTTAAAGTTGTAGATCCTGGAATATCTTTCTGTTTTGTACCATCAGAAGAAGATTATAAAAATGCTGAAGAAACAGTTAATAGTTTTTTAGAATTAATGTAATAAAATAATAACAAAGGGAGCTGTCGCATTAGCGGATAAAAAATTCGCTAGCGAAGCTCCTTTCTTTTCATTTACAATGGATTGATTGTATAT
>NZ_JACSQZ010000045.1 GCF_014836325.1 Clostridium gallinarum | reverse complement strand
ACTGGAAATGCTAATATAATGCAAATAGGTGTTATGCCAAGCCAAGGTTTTGATGGTATAGCAGTTGCATTACTTGGCGCTAGTAACCCAATTGGAGTTATATTCTCGGCATTATTTTTTGGAGTTTTATATGTAGGTAAGGGGTTTATGAATGCTGCTGTAAAAGTGCCACCAGAACTTGCAGATACTATAATGGCTACAATAATTTACTTTGCAGCAACTAGTATGGTTATGGATAAAATAATTAAAAAAATTATGAAATCAAAGGGAAAAAATAAAGAACATAATTCTAATGAAGGGATGGTGGAAAAGTAATGTGGAATACAATTGAATTAATTTTTCCATATGCAATTTCTTATACAGTTCCTTTACTTATAACAGCATTAGGAGCGCTTTATTGTGAAAGAAGTGGGGTAGTAAACATAGGGCTAGAAGGGTTTATGATAATTGGATCTTTTTCTGGGGCCTTAGCTGTTTCAAAGTTACAGGCAAGTGGTGTTCCAGGAGCTTTATGGATAGGACTTTTAGTGGCGGTCTTAGTTGGAGTATTATTTTCATTACTACATGCTTTTGCTAGTATAAATTTAAATGCAGATCAGGTTATAAGTGGTACAGCTATAAATATGATATCAGGAGCTTTAACAATTTATTTAGCAAGAAATATTACTGGAAGTGGTAATATAAGAGTAATAAATGGATTTATTCCTAAAGATATTCCATTCCTTTCAGATATACCTGTTATTGGACCATTATTCTTTACAAAGACTTATGCAACAACTTGGTTAATATTAGCTATATTACTTTTTAGTATGTTCTTATTATATAAAACAAGTTTTGGGTTAAGATTAAGAGCCTGTGGAGAACATCCTCAAGCAGCAGCGGCAGCTGGTGTTAGCGTATTTAAAATGAGATATTTAGGGGTTATGATATCTGGAGGTATGGGAGCTTTAGGAGGGGCTATAATGCTTTTAACTTTTGCTGGAGAGTTTAATGGAAATGTTTCTGGGCTTGGATTCCTTGCACTGGCAGCATTAATATTTGGACAATGGAAACCTCTAGGAATACTTGGTGCAACTTTCTTCTTTGGATTTGCATCTACTATTGCAAATGTATCTCAAGTAGTACCATCATTATCACAAATACCAGGAGTTATATTAAAGATATTCCCATATGTGGTTACATTAATAGCTTTAGTATTATTCTCTAAATCATCTCAAGCACCTAAGGCTTCAGGTGAACCTTTTGATACAAGCAAGAGATAAATTTTATAAGATTAATTTTAATATTTAGTTGGACATCTAAATGCTCTTTTAGATATATATTATCTAAGACAGTAAAGATGTCCTTTTTCTTTATAATTTCCTTACTTAGCTTTGTAAGTGTTAAATTATCATTAAGTTTCGGAGATTAAAAGTATAGAATTAGGAAAGAATAATAATAAATTTCTTGATAAATTAGCTATAATAATTCATAATATAGATACATGTATGAATTTGAGTAACATATCTTTAATAGATCTTATAAACTCCCAAAGATATAATATATAACTTATGAATAGAATATGGAGGTGTAATTTTGAACAAAGAAAATTACGAAAAGAAAACTTTAATAGAGTTAAAAGAAATAGCAAAAGAGCTTAATATAAAAAATATTAGTAAGTTAAAGAAAAGTGAACTTATAGATGAGATATTAGAAAAATCTCCTAAAAGTATAGAGAAAAATGGAGTAATATTACAGGAAAAAATAACTCCAAAAACAAATAATGAAGAAAGTCCTACTTTAAGTAAGGAAAATAAAGAAGAAGGTAGGGAGGAAAAGAGAGAAAGATTAAAGGTTATGATAAATGAATCTGATACAGCTAAAGGTGTATTAGAAATCTTAGAAAATAATAGTTTTGGATTTTTAAGATGTAATAATTATCAAACGGGAGAAAATGATATTTATGTATCTCCATCTCAAATTAGAAGATTTAACTTAAGAACAGGAGATGAAGTTCAAGGAAAGGTTAGGGAATCTAAAGAAGGAGAAAAGTTTAAAGCTTTACTATATGTTGAAAGCGTAAATGGAGAAAATCCTGAAAGAGCTGTGGGAAGAAAATCTTTTGAAACATTAACTCCAATTTATCCTGAAGATAGATTACATTTAGAAACGGGAGAAGAAAATGATTTATCATCAAGATTAATGGATATAATCTGTCCTATAGGTAAGGGACAAAGAGGTATAATAGTTGCACCTCCTAAAGCTGGTAAAACAACCTTATTAAAAAAAGTAGCCCAAAACATATCTAAAAATTATCCAGAAGTTAAGCTTATAGTATTACTTATAGATGAAAGACCAGAAGAAGTAACTGATATGAAGAGATCTATAAATGGTGATGTAATATATTCAACTTTTGATGAAGAACCACAAAATCATGCTAAAGTATCTCAAATGGTATTAGAAAGAGCTAAGAGAATGGTTGAACAGGGGAAAGATGTAGTTATATTAATGGATAGTTTAACTAGACTTTCTAGAGCATATAATTTAACTATAACTCCAACAGGAAGAACTTTATCTGGAGGTTTAGATCCGGGTGCGTTAATTATGCCTAAAAAATTCTTTGGAGCTGCTAGAAATGTTGAAGAGGGCGGAAGTTTAACAATATTAGCTACAGCTTTAGTAGATACTGGATCTAGAATGGATGATATGATATTTGAAGAATTTAAGGGAACAGGTAATATGGAAGTTCATCTAGATAGAAAGCTACAAGAAAGAAGAATTTTCCCAGCAATAGATATATATAAGTCTGGAACTAGAAAAGAAGATTTAATTTTAACAGAAGAAGAAAAAGAAGTTGCTTATACAATTAGAAGAGTTATGTATAGGGACGGAAATATAGAAAATGTTACTGAAAAGTTAATTAATATGCTTTCTAAGACTAAGAATAATAAGGAATTTATAAATGTTTTTAGTAAAAGTGAAATAGAAAGAAAATAAAGGGCGTTGTTTTAACAACTCCCTTTTAGTTTTTAATAATTTAATTTGAAATTAATCTATCTGCTAATTTAACTATTTTTTCTTTAGAATATAGAGAAGAAAGATTAGATAAATTTGCTTTCATTTTCTCTAATTCTTTAGGGTTAGAAATTAATTTATCTACAATTAAATTTAATTCTAATAAATTATCAATATATACAGCATATCCATTATTAGTTAAGAAATCTACATTTTGAGTTTCTTGCCCAGGAATTGCAAAAGGTATAAGTAAAGGTAAATTTTTAATTATAGCTTCTGAAACAGTTAAGCCACCTGGTTTACTAATTATTATATCTGAATACTCCATTAAAAAATCTATATCTTTACAAAAGCCAAGTATATGTAGCTTTTTATTTTTTATATTGTGATTATATTCTTTAAGTAATTTTTCTTTCAATTTTTCATTTTTACCACAAACAACAGTTATTCTTAATTTGTTTGAATTGTTTAAAAGTTCTTTTAAGACATATGAGATATTTTTTAACCCCATACTTCCACTCATTAAAAGAATATTAAAATAATCATCGTTTTTAGTACTATCAAGATTGAAATTAGTATCAAAGAATTCATCTTTTACTGGAATACCATAAGAGAATATTCTTCTAGAGTCTATTCCCCTAAGGGATAAGTCAGTCTTAGTGTTTTCACTTGCCGTAATATAGGCATCTATGCTTTTATCTATATAAGTAGAATGAGCTTTAAAATCAGTTACTATTACTATTACTGGTATATTTAGTCCTTTTCTTTTTAATGCACCCATAATATTAACTGCAAAAGGATGAGTAACTAAAATTATATTTGGTTTAGTTTCATTAATAAACTTTAATATTTTTCTTTTTGTAAAAGAAAAAACTATAGATAAAAGTTTATTAGTGATAAAGGTATCAGTTAATTTATAAGCAAACCCATAAGTTTTAGGAAAAAAGGAAGCAGAAATTTCATAACCTGTTACAAACAACTTGGTTAATAATTTACTATTATTTTTTAAAAAATCATGGGTAATAATCTCATATCCTGATTTTTCAAAAGTGGTTGAAATAGATTTAGCTGCTTGATTATGACCTTCACCAGTTGAAGTTGTTAGTATTAAAATTTTCTTCATAAAATACCACTCACTTTTCTAATAACTTAATAAATACTAAACATAATAAGAATATAGATATATTATAATATAAATATCAAAAGTAAAATATAAAAAGTACAAATTCTAAGATAAATTTAAGATTTATGAAAAAGAAAAATGGGAAAGACTAAGTCTTTCCCAGAATTTCTATTACTTGTTAAGATTAAATCTCTTATTGAACTTGTCAACTCTACCGCCAACATCAATGATTTTTTGTTTACCAGTGAAGAATGGGTGGCATTTAGAGCATATTTCTACTTTAAGTTCGTCTTTAACAGAACCAGTTGTAAAAGTATTTCCACATGCACACTTAACTACAGCTTCGTGATTGTATTTTGGATGTATGCCTTCTCTCATCTTTTTCACCTCTTTCGAATACTTAAATAACTATTAGAGTATATCATAGGCATAAATAATGGTCAAGATTATACATAATAAAAATATTTTTGATTAGTTATAAATAAAAATGCTATAATCGTATTATATCTGAAGAAAAGGAGACATAAACATATGAGTAAATTATATTTTAGATATGGGGCTATGAACTCAGGGAAATCAACTCATCTTATGCAAGTAGCTTATAACTATGAAGAAAGAGGTATGAAGGTTATATTAATTAAACCTTGTACTGATACTAAGGGTGGAGATAAGTTAGTTTCAAGACTTGGAGTAGAAAGAAAAGTAGATATAGTAATAAATGAAAATGATAATATAGTAGATAAAATTAAAGACTATAAAAAAGAATTTGGAAATATAGATTGTATTTTAGTTGATGAAGCACAGTTTTTAAAATATCAACAAATTGATCAATTATTTGAAGTAGCAGTTGTTTTAGATATACCTGTTATATGTTATGGACTTAGAACTGATTTTAGAATGCAAGGCTTTGAAGGAAGTACAAGACTTTTACTTTTAGCACATAGCATTGAAGAAATGAAGACAATATGCAAATGTGGCAAAAAGGCTATATTAAATGGTAGAAAAATTAATAATAGGTTTGTCTTTGAAGGTGAACAAGTAGCTATTGATAATGTAAATAATGTAGAGTACGAATCTTTATGTGGTCATTGTTATTTTAAATATAAAAATAATTTGTAATAAGTGAGAGTGGTAATATGAGAAAGTGTGAAGTAGGAGGCCAGGCTGTTATTGAAGGCGTTATGATGAGAGGTAGTAAAGGCCAGGCTACTGCAATTAGAAAACCTAATGGTGAAATAGAGATAGATATGAAAAATATAGTTCCTGTAACTAAAAAATATAAATTTCTAAACATACCATTTATAAGAGGGATATTTGTTTTAATAGATTCATTAATTACAGGTATAAATACCTTGAATTATTCAGCATCCTTTTTTGAAGAGGAAGGTGAAGAAGAATCTAAATTTGAAGTTTGGCTAAAAAATAAATTTGGTGATAAAAGTAATGATTTAATTATAGGCGGTACTATGATAGTATCATTTATATTAGCTATAGGTTTATTTGTTGCTTTTCCAACAGCTGTAGCATCATTATTTAGTAGAATGGGTTTATCCCCTATAATATTAAACTTAATAGAAGCAGTTATTAGAATTGCTGTTTTGCTTATATATATGTATTCTATAAGCAAAATGGAAGATATTTATAGAGTTTTTCAATATCATGGAGCTGAACATAAATCTATTTTTTGTTATGAAGCTGATGAAGAATTAACTGTAGAAAATGTTAGAAAGTTTACTAGATTCCATCCTAGATGTGGAACTAATTTTCTGTTTTTAATAATGTTCGTAAGTATAATAATTTTTAGTTTTACAGGATGGGGAAACTTTTTTGAAAGATTAATTCTTAGAATTTTATTGATTCCGTTGGTTTCAGGAATTACTTACGAATTAATAAGATGGCTTGGAAAAAATAATAATGCATTATCTAAAATAATTGCTTATCCAGGACTTAAACTTCAAGAGCTTACAACAAAAGAGCCTGATGATGAACAATTAGAAGTAGCTATAGCAGCACTTATGAAAGCAGAAGGATTAAAGCCAAAGGAGAAAACTATAGGAGAACTATTAGATTTTGGCTCTAAGACATTAAAGGAACAAGGAATAGATACGTATATTTTAGATTCTCAATTATTATTATGTATGGTACTTGGAAAAGATAAAATATATATAATTACTAATAGAAATAAATCAGTTTCAATTAAAGATGAAAAAGAATATATAGATTTAATTGAAAAAAGAAGTAAAAAAATGCCTGTAAAATATATTTTAGGTGAAACAGAATTTATGGGATTAAATTTTGATGTAGAAGAAGGGGTCTTAATTCCAAGAGGAGATACAGAAGTACTTGTTGAAGAATTACTTTCAATTATAAAAGATGATGAGGAATTAGAAGTATGTGATCTTTGCTCAGGAAGTGGTGCTATTGGAATATCTTTAGCAACATATAAAAAGAATATAAAAGTAGATGAAATAGATAATTTTAGTATTCCAGAAAAAGTAACAAAAAGTAATATTTCAAAACATAGTTTAGATAATAGAGTTAAATTTATAAAGAGCAATTTATTAGAAGAGCTAATTAAAGCAGGAAAAAAATATGATTTAATTGTATCTAATCCACCATATATAAAAGCTAGTGAAATAGGTAAGTTAATGGATGATGTAAAACTTTATGAACCTCACACAGCGTTAGATGGAGGGGAAGATGGATTAGTATTTTACAGAAGAATTATTGAAGAAAGTAAGATTGTTTTAAAAGAAGGAGGTATATTAGCCTTTGAAATAGGACATGATCAAGGATTAGATGTTAGAATACTGATGGAAGAAGCTGGCTTTAAAAATGTAAAACTAGTAAAAGATTTAGCGGGTTTAGACAGAGTTTTACTGGGATACTTTAAATATTGATAAATTTCTGTATATTGTGATATAATAGGAAGATGTAAAAATTTAAAGTACGGAGTGATATTTATGTTATTAGATAAATTAGCGTTTATAGAGAATAAATATGATGAATTATCTGTAAAGATATCAGATCCTTCAATTATGGCTAATCAAAACGAATGGAGAAAGCTATGTAAGGAGCATGCTGATTTAGAAACTATAGTTACAGCCTATAGAGAATACAGAACAGTTATAGATGATTTAGCAGCAAATAAGGAAATGTTAGCAGAAGAAAGCGATAAGGAAATGAGAGAAATGCTTTCAGAAGAAATTTCTATGTTAACAGAAAGAGAAGCAGAATTAGAAAAACACATTCAAATCTTATTATTACCTAAAGATCCTAATGATGAAAAGAACGTATTTGTAGAAATAAGAGGTGGAGCAGGTGGAGACGAAGCAGCTCTATTTGCAGCAAATCTTTTTAGAATGTATACAAGATATGCTGAAACTCAAAGATGGTCTGTTGAACTAATGAGTGCTAACGAAACTGATATTGGTGGTTTTAAAGAAGTAGTATTTATGATTAAAGGTCATGGAGCTTATTCAAAACTTAAATATGAAAGTGGAGTTCATAGAGTTCAAAGAGTACCTGATACAGAATCAAGTGGTAGAATTCATACATCTACAGCAACAGTTGCTGTACTGCCAGAAGTTGATGATGTAGAAATTGAAATCAATGAAAAAGATTTAAGAATAGATGTTTATAGATCATCAGGTAATGGAGGACAGAGTGTTAATACAACAGATTCAGCAGTAAGAATTACACATATTCCTAGCGGAGTTGTTGTAGCTTGTCAAGATGAGAAGTCTCAATTAAAAAATAAAGAAAAAGCTATGAGGATGTTAAGATCTAGATTATATGAAGCTGCAGAGGCTGAAAGAAATGCAGGCATAGCAGAAGATAGAAAGAGTCAAGTAGGTTCAGGAGATAGAAGTGAAAGAATAAGAACATACAACTATCCACAAGGAAGAGTTACAGACCATAGAATAGGATTAACACTTTATAAATTAGAGTCATATTTAAATGGTGATATAGAAGAAGTAATAAATGCACTAATCACAGCTGATCAAGCTGAAAAGATGAAGCAAATGGGTAATACAGACGCTATTTAATAAATGTAATTGTAAAATAATAAATGAAGAATATATAGTGTATAATTAAAGTGATAAATAATTATTTTAGTATTAAATATTACAATAATTTTTAATTTTACATTATACATTTTACATTGGGGGGCTGTTTGCAACAGCCCCTTTGAAGCAGGTGGGAAAATGAAAATACTTAAAGCCTTAAAGAGGGAAAGAAAGCATAAAAAATACTTTTTTATACTTATGAGTACAATATTTATACTTCTTCCTTTAATAGCTTTTTTATCACAAATAAAGTCGGTATTTTTATGGTCCTATTTAGGACTTATAGAGTCATTAATAATAGTAGAATGTATAAATAAATTAAATTATTATAATTTGAAATTTTCTTGCATTAATAGCAAATTGAAATTTAAAAGCGGTTTATTTTCAAGTGAATCAGTTATTTTATGTGATAAGGTAGTTATTGTACATACGGATAAGTTTAAAGAAGAAATGGATATAATACTTATAAGCACTGTAAAATTTAGAAATAAATATTTAAAGCCAATTTCTAAAACTTTTCTAAAGAAATATCCGGAAGCCTCTGAAGAATATATAAGAATTAAGAAGATTAATCCAGAGGATAATTATTATTTTCAAGTAATAAGAAAAGGTGCTTTGAAAAAATATATATTATTGGATGATATATATAAAAATTGTGTTAGAGCTTCATATACAGCTTCAGCTATAGAAAATATAAAAATAGCAAGAGAGCAAATAGAGCTATAACAATTTATAGAAAGAGGGAATCTTTTTTGGAAACAAAGGTAGCTATCATTAAAGATATGAATAAAGATATTGAAGACTTAAAAGAGGCAGCTAGAATAATATATGATGGAGGAGTTGTAGCTTTTCCTACAGAAACAGTTTATGGACTTGGAGCTAATGCTTTAAATGAGGATGCAGTAAGTAAGATATTTGAAGCAAAAGGAAGACCTCAAGATAATCCATTAATAGTTCATGTTGCTTCTAAAAATATTGATGATTTAGTGGTTGAAGTACCTGAAATAGCCCAAAAATTAATAGATAAATTTTGGCCAGGTCCTTTAACAATAATATTAAATAAAAAAGAAATAATACCAAATAAAACTAGTGCTAATTTAGCTTCTGTAGGTATTAGAATGCCATCAAATAATATAGCATTAAAATTGATAGAACTTTCTGGTTGCCCAATAGCAGCTCCTTCAGCTAATATTTCAGGAAGACCTAGTCCTACAGATGTAGAAAGATGTATAGAAGATTTAAATGGAAAAATAGATTTTATCTTAGGTGGAAATAAAAGTGATGTTGGTGTTGAATCTACAATAGTAGATTGTACAGTTATGCCACCAGTAGTTTTAAGACCAGGTGGAATAACCTTAGAGATGCTTAGAGAAGTTTATAGTGATATAACAATAGATAAAGCTATACAAGGAAAGCCAAGAGAAGATTTAAAGCCAAAAGCTCCTGGAATGAAGTATAGACATTATGCACCAAAGGCTAAGTTAAGAATAATAAAAGGGAATAAAGAAAAAACTATTGAAAAAATTAACGAAATAGTACAAAATTATATAGAAAATGAAAAAAAAGTAGCAATTTTATCTACAGAAGAATTATCTAATAAATTTCCTCAAGGTAAAGTAATTACTTTAGGTAGTGAAAAAAATCTAAATGAAGTTGCTAGAAATTTATTTGAATCACTTAGAAAATGTGATGACTTAAAGGTTGATTTTATCTTATGTCAAGCTTTTGAAGAAGATGGAGTTGGTCTTGCAATAATGAATAGATTAAACAAAGCAGCAGGTTTTGATATATTAGAAGTATAATTAGGGAGGGTGGGGGAAAATCCTCTCTTTTTATTATATAAAATTTACCATATTATAGTTTGGAGGAATTTAAATGAAGAAAATAGCAATTGGTTGTGATCATGGTGGTGTTGAATTAAAATCAGAAATTAAAAACTTTCTAATTAAAGAAGGATATGAAGTTAAAGATTTTGGAACTAATTCAACAGATTCTTGTGATTATCCAGATTATGCACTACCTGTAGCAGAAGCTGTAGCAGCAAAAGAATTCGATTTTGGTATATTAATATGTGGAACAGGTATTGGTATAGGTTTAGCCGCAAATAAGGTTCCAGGAATTAGAGCAGCATTATGTTCAGATACATTTAGTGCTCATGCAACTAGAGAACATAATAACGCAAATATACTAACACTAGGACAGAGAGTAGTTGGACCAGGATTAGCTTTAGATATAGTTAAAACATTTTTAAATACTGAATTCGAAGGCGGAAGACATCAAACTAGAATAGATAAAATATCAGAAATTGAAAAAAAATATAATAAATAAATTAACAATATAGGAGGAATTAATATGAGTAAAGTAACACAAATAGATCACCCATTAATATTACATAAATTAGCATTTATAA
This sequence comes from Clostridium gallinarum, assembly GCF_014836325.1. Taxonomy (GTDB): domain Bacteria; phylum Bacillota; class Clostridia; order Clostridiales; family Clostridiaceae; genus Clostridium; species Clostridium gallinarum. Next base: position 17,976 of record NZ_JACSQZ010000045.1, on the reverse strand, counting down.
GAAGTAAGGATACAGGTTCAAAGGATTTTAGAGAATTAGTAGAAGAAGTATCTATGTTAATGGCTTATGAAGTAACTAGAGATTTAAGTACAGAAGAAGTAGAAATAGAAACTCCAATATGCAAAACTAAATGTAAAATGCTTGCAGGTAAGAAGATGGCTATAGTACCTATATTAAGAGCAGGACTAGGAATGGTTGATGGTATGTTAAAGCTTATACCAGCAGCAAAAGTTGGACATATAGGTTTATATAGAGATGAAGAAACTTTACAACCAGTAGAATATTTCTGTAAATTACCTCAAGATATAGCAGAAAGAGATGTTATAGTTGTTGATCCAATGCTTGCAACAGGAGGATCAGCTGCAGATGCAATAACAATGTTAAAAAGAAGAGGAGCTAAAAATTTAAGACTTATGTGCTTAATAAGCTCACCAGAAGGAATTGAATTTGTTCAAAAAGAACATCCAGATGTAGATATTTATGTTGCAGGTATAGATGAAAAATTAAATGAACATGGATATATAGTTCCTGGACTTGGAGATGCTGGAGATAGATTATTTGGAACTAAATAATTTTTAAGGGGAGAGTAGCCTAAATAAGCTACTCTCTATTTTCTTGTTATAATTTCCTTCCTTCAGTTTGCAAAGAGATAAACATTGTATGACGGTGACTTGGAGCGCATGCGACGGAACAAGGAATATAATGTTTATCTCTTTTTTATTTAAGTTTTAATGTGTATAATAAGATTGATGATATAGGATAATAAAATATAAGTTTATTAATATAAACAATATATTAGGAGGAACCTTAAATGGAAAAGAAAAAAATAATAACTATATTTGGAACAAGACCAGAAGCAATTAAAATGGCTCCATTAGTTAAGGAATTAGAAAAAAGAGAAGGTATTGAATCTAAAGTATGTGTTACAGCTCAACATAGAGAAATGCTAGATCAAGTTTTAGAATTATTTGATATAAAACCAGACTTTGACTTAAATATAATGAAGAGTAAACAAACATTAACAGGTATTACTAATAGAGTTTTAGAAGGTTTAGAAGAAATTTTTATGGAAGAAAAACCGGATATGATATTAGTTCATGGAGATACAACTACTACGTTCTCAGGAGCTCTTGCAGCCTTTTATCAACAAATAAAGGTTGGTCATGTAGAAGCTGGACTTAGAACATTTGATAAATATTTTCCTTTTCCTGAAGAAATGAATAGAAAGCTTACGGGATCTTTAGCTGATTTACATTTTGCACCAACTAAAAGTTCAAAGGCAAATCTTTTAAGAGAAGGTGTTAAAGAAGAAGAAATATTTATAACAGGAAATACAGTTATAGATGCTATGCTTCATACTGTTAAAGATGATTATAAATTTGAAAATGAATTATTAAATAATATAGATTTTGAAAATAAAAAAGTAATTATGATAACTGCTCATAGAAGAGAAAATTGGGGTCAAGGTATAGATAATATTTGTGATGCTTTAAATAAAATTGTAGAAGAAAATAAGGATGTTGAATTAGTTTATCTAGTACATTTAAATCCTATTGTTAAAGATGTAGTTACTAAAAAATTAGGTAATAAAGAAAGAATTCACTTATTACCACCTTTAGATACTAATGAAACTCACAATTTAATGAATAAATGCTTTATGGTTATGACTGATTCAGGTGGATTACAAGAAGAAGCTCCTCATTTAGGAAAGCCTGTTTTAGTATTAAGAGATGTTACTGAAAGACCAGAAGCAGTTGAATATGGCACTGTTAAATTAGTTGGTACTGATATAGAAAAAATAGTTAGTGAAGCTAATACTTTAATTAGAAATAAGGATGAGTATTCTAAGATGAGTAAGGCTGCAAATCCATATGGTGATGGATTTGCTTCAAAGAGAATAGCAGATATTATTGAGAATTATTTTTCAATAAGTAATATAGAGATAGAAGAATATTTGAAATAATATTCAAAAAAGTCGGACAATTAGGTTGAATAAGAGGTAAAAAGTGGTATAATTAAGTTGTGTTAAATATTTAACCAATTTTAAAATTATTAAGGCTAAAAAGGAGAAGTGAATTATGAGAGAAGTTGTAATTGCAAGTGCTGTAAGAACTCCAATTGGTGCATTTGGTGGATCATTAAAGGATGTATCAGCAGCTGATTTAGGTGCATTAGTTATAAAGGAAGCTTTAAATAGAGCTGGAGTTAAGGGTGAATTAGTTGAAGAAGTAATAATGGGTAATGTTATTCAAGCGGGACTTGGTCAAAATATAGCAAGACAAGCTACTATAAAGGCGGGTTTACCTGTAGAGGTTCCAGCTATGACAGTGAATAAAGTTTGTGGCTCTGGACTTAGAACCGTTTCATTAGCAGCTCAAATAATAAAAGCTGGTGATGCTGACATTATAGTAGCTGGTGGAACAGAAAATATGTCTCAAGCACCATACTTATTAAAAACTGCAAGATGGGGTCAAAGAATGGGCGATGGAAAAATGGTTGATTCTATGATCAATGATGCTTTATGGGATGCTTTTAATAATTATCATATGGGAGTTACAGCAGAAAACATAGCTACAGAATGGAATTTAACTAGAGAAGAACAAGATGAATTTGCTTTAAATTCTCAGTTAAAAGCAGAAGCCGCTATTAAGGCTGGTAAATTTAAAGAGGAAATAGTTCCAGTATTAATACATCAAAGAAAAGGGGAACCAAAAGTATTTGATACAGATGAATTCCCAAGATTAGGTTCAACTATAGAAGGATTAGCAAAATTAAAGGCTGCTTTTGTAAAAGATGGTACAGTAACAGCAGGAAATGCTTCAGGAATAAATGATGGAGCAGCAGCTTTTGTAGTTATGAGTGCTGAAAAGGCTGAAGAATTAGGAATTACTCCTCTAGCGAAGATAGTATCATATGGACAAAAAGGATTAGATCCTTCAATAATGGGATATGGTCCATTCCATGCCACTAAAAAAGCTTTAGAAGTAGCTAATTTAAAGATAGAAGATTTAGATTTAATAGAAGCAAATGAAGCTTTTGCAGCGCAAAGTTTAGCTGTTGCAAAAGATTTAAAATTTGATATGAGTAAAGTAAATGTAAATGGTGGTGCAATTGCATTAGGACATCCAGTTGGAGCATCAGGTGCAAGAATACTAGTTACATTAATTCATGAAATGCAAAAAAGAGATGCTAAAAAAGGTTTAGCAACTTTATGCATAGGTGGAGGAATGGGAACAGCACTTATAGTAGAAAGATAATATTTAAAAGCTAAGCCCTCGATTATTCGAGGGCTTTAAAATTATTTGAATTATAAATAGTATTTTAGATAATAATACTATATATAAATAAAGTTTATGACAATTATAATAAAATCATATATATATTTTTAAAAATATATATGAATAAATATTATTGAGATTATTCATTTTTCTAATAATCATTTAAATTTATATAGTATAAAAATGCAAAAAAAATTATTAAAAAGACAGTTGAAAATGTTATCAATATGAGAATTGAAAATGTTGTCAGAAAATAAATTTTCTGAAAAATGAATAATAATGGCTTCATTAAGCTATATTTTGAGATAAAATGAAATATAATGAATTTACTTAAGTAAAAGTGAAATAAACTCGTTTAATCAATTTAAATTAAGTAATAATCTATAAAACAAGGATATTTAAGATTTTCATTAATTTTTTTAGAGGACTATAATAACAAGAGTTAGTTAGGAGTGAGGATAAAATGAGTAGAGAAATGAATAAGATTATTTCTAAGATGATAAAATATGATTTAATTGCAGGATTCATTTTTGTACTTATATTATCTATATTCTTTAATTTAAAAGTGGCGTTAATATTCTTTCTAGGCTTAATAGTTTCATTAATTAATACTATTGCTAATGGATTAATTATTGAATATGCATTAAAAAATGAAAAAAATATGTTATTAGCTATTAGTTATTTAGTTAGAATATTTATTATTATTTTAATAGCATTGCCATTTTTTAATAATTTAATACAACTTTTATCGTATATTTTGGGATATGTATCTCATTTTGTATTTGTTGTATTTTATTGGATGAAAAAAGGGAAAGGAAGTGATTAAGTGGAACCACTAGAACCAATATGGTCGTTTTACATTGGCCCTCTAAAATTAGATATAGTTCCAGAAGTAGTAATGCAATGGATAACTATTGTTTTAGTAGCAATTCTTGCAATATGGGCAACAAGAGGAATGAAACTTAGACCTAATAAAAAGCAAGTAGTCGTAGAATCTATATATACTACATTAAAAAAGGTAGTAATAGATAATATGGGAGAAGAGTTTTTGGACATAATCCCATTTATAGGAACCTTGGCTGTATTCTTGCTATTTATGAATTTAACAGGACTTATAGGATTACCAGTACCAACAAAGAGCTTTAGTGTAACAGTAGCTTTAGCTTTAATAACTTTTTACATGGTTCAATATTATACAATAAAAAAATATGGATTAAAAAGTTATTTTGTGGGATATACGTTACCACTTGCTATAATAACACCTATAAATATATTAGAAAGAATAATGCTTCCAGTATCATTAGCACTTAGATTATTTGGTAATATACTTGCAGCAACTTTTTTAGTAGAGTTGTGTTATGAAGCTTTAGGACATATAGGATTTATAGCAAATTTAGCAATACCGGTACCATTACATGCATATTTTGATATTTTTGATGGTGGTATTCAAACAATAATATTTATAATGCTAACTATGATAAATATTAAAATGGTAGCAGAACATTCAACGCATTCAGAACATTAATTTAGTTAAATATTTTTATTAAATTATAAATTAAAAAATTATTAAATTATACTTTTATTAAAGGAGGATTTTTATTATGGAAATATCAATGAGAGCATTAGGAGCAGCAATAGCTGTATTAGTAGGAATAGGAGCAGCAATAGGTATAGGAAATGCTACAGCTAAGGCGGTAGAAGGTATATCAAGACAACCAGAGGCAAGTGGTAAAATAACTACAGCTTTAATGCTTGGATCAGCTTTCGCAGAAGCAACAGCAATTTACGGTTTATTAGTATCAATTCTTTTAATATTCGTTGGAGTAAAATAGTGTCTTAGGGCTCCAGAAGGGAGGCAATAGTTATGTTAATGGAAGTAAACCCTAGTACCCTTATAGCCACTATAATTAACTTTATTATTCTTTTAGCTATTCTAAAGCATTTCTTTTTTGAAAAAGTTAAGGCAATTATTGATGAAAGAGAAAACCTTATTAATGAACAATTAGATAATGCTGAAGAAGAAGCAGAAAAAGCAAGAATGCTGGCTATAGAAAATGAAAGAATACTAAAAAATGCTAGAGAAGAAGGGAAGTTAATTACAGAAAGACATAAGCAAAAAGCTGAAAAGATATATGATGAAATCATAGAAGAAGCTAATAAAGAGTCTAAAGTAATAATTGAAAGAGCAAAAGTTGAAATAAATAGAGAAAAAGAAAAAGTAGAATATCAATTAAAGAAAGAAGCTATTGATTTAGCCATTGAACTTTCTAAGAAGGTTATAGAGAAGAATATAGACGAAGAAAAAAATAGAGAGTTAATTGGAGACTTTATAACTAAGGTAGGTAATTCATAATGTATGAATATTTAGACCGTAGATATGCACTGGCTTTATATGAAGTGGCAGAAGAAAAAGGGAAAGTTCAACAATATCTACAAGATTTAAGAGAAATCTGTAATCTAATAGATACAAATAAAGAATTCTACGAAGTAATTAAACACCCTCAAATTAGTACTAAAAAGAAGAAAAGAACTTTTATTAATATTTTTAAAGGTCATATTGATGAAGAATTATTATCATTTCTATTAATTCTTATAGAAAAGGATAGAATACTATACTTAAGAGAAAAGCTAGAGGAAATGGAAAAAATAGATTTAGAGAGAAAAAATACTCTAAATGGTATTGTAAAAACAACAGTTCCTTTAAGTAAAGAAGAGTTTGAAAAACTAATATCAACATTAGAAAAAAAATATAATAAAAATATTATATTGGAACAAATTATTGACGAAAGTATACTAGGTGGTATTTACGTAAGAGTTAATAACGATGTTATAGATGGAACAGTCAAATCTAAGTTAGAAGAACTAAAAGAATTGATGCTTAAGACAGAATAGAGGTGAAGGTATGAATATTAAGCCTGAAGAAATAACTTCCATAATTAAAAAAGAAATCGAAAGATATGAAAAAGAAATTAAAACTGTAGACTCAGGAACTATAATTCAAATTGGTGATGGTATAGCTAGAGTTTATGGATTAGATGATTGTATGGAAGGTGAATTATTAGAATTCCCTAATAATGTTTTTGGAATGGCCCTAAATTTAGAACAAGATAATGTAGGTTGCGTTCTTTTAGGATCAGAAGAAGGCATTAGAGAAGGCGATATAGTAAAAAGAACTAATAAAATAGTTGAAGTTCCTGTTGGAGAAGAGTTACTAGGAAGAGTAGTTAACCCTCTAGGAGAACCTATAGATGGAAAAGGCCCTATTAATAATGCAGGATATAGACCTATAGAAGTTCCAGCTCCAAGTATTATAGATAGAAGCTCTGTAAATGAACCTTTACAAACTGGTATAAAGGCTATAGATTCTATGATACCAATAGGAAAAGGTCAAAGAGAACTTATAATTGGAGACAGACAAACTGGAAAAACTGCTATTGCAGTAGATACAATATTAAATCAAAAGGGCAAGGATGTAATTTGTATATACGTTGCAATTGGACAAAAGCAATCAACTGTTGCAAATATAGTTAATACATTAGAAGAATTTGGAGCATTAGACTATTCAATAATAGTAGGTGGTACAGCTTCAGAATCAGCACCGCTTCAATATTTAGCTCCATATGCTGGATGTAGTATGGGTGAATATTTCATGCACAAGGGAAAAGATGTATTAATAATATATGATGATCTTTCTAAGCATGCAGTAGCTTATAGAACAATGTCATTACTACTTAGAAGACCACCAGGTAGAGAAGCATATCCAGGAGATGTATTCTATATCCATTCAAGACTTTTAGAAAGAGCTGCAAAGTTATCTAAAGAAAATGGTGGAGGATCATTAACTGCCTTACCAATAATTGAAACATTAGCTGGAGATGTAACTGCATATATTCCAACAAATGTTATTTCGATTACAGATGGACAAATATTCCTAGAATCAGATTTATTCCATTCAGGACAAAGACCAGCAGTAAATGCCGGTATATCTGTATCAAGAGTTGGTGGAAATGCTCAAATTAAAGCAATGAAACAAGTTTCTGGTACTTTAAGATTAGAATTAGCTCAATATAGAGAGCTTGAATCTTTTGCACAATTTGGATCTGATTTAGATAAAGATTCTAAGAAGAGACTTGAAAAAGGTAAGAGATTAGTAGAAGTTTTAAAACAAGATCAATATTCACCTATGGATGTAGAAAAACAAATAGTTATTCTTTATGCTATAGTTAATGATTTCTTATCAGATATTAAAGTTAATGATATTAGAAGATTTGAAAGTGAACTTTTAGAATATATGGATACTCATAATAGAGATTTATTAAGAAAGATAACTGAAGTTAAGACTTTAACTGATGAAATAAAATCAGAATTAGAAAATTCTATTGTAGAGTTTAAGAAAATATTCTTACAAGATGCATAGCTTAAAAAGCTATGCAATTCTTTAGGAGGTGGAAACTTGGGAGCAGCAGGACTTATAGATATTAAGAGAAGAATAAAGTCGGTTGAAAGTACAAGAAAAATAACAAAAGCTATGAATCTTGTAGCCACTTCTAAACTTAGAAAAGCAAGGAAAGAACTAAATGATAATGAGGAATATTATAAGTTAAGTGAAGAAATAGTTTTTAATTTAATGTCAGCATTACCAGAAAGTTATGAAAGTTCCTTCTTTAACACAAATTCTAATGATTTAGATAAGCTATATATTGTTATGGCTTCAGATACAGGCCTTTGTGGAGGCTTTAATGGAAATGTAGCTAGCAGCTTAAATGATTTAATTAAGGATAAAAGCTCAGCTAGAATAGTAGTTGTAGGAGCTAAAGGAATTTCCTATATGAGAAAATACGGATTTGATACTATTAAAGAGTATGTAGAAATTCCAGATATCCCTACTATTAAAGAAGTTAGATCTATATATGACGATGCGTTATTTATGTTTAATAATAAAGAAGTTGGAGAGGTTAATATTGTATTTACAGAATTTAAATCTCCAATTAAGCAAGAAGTTAGAATAGAAAGATTATTTCCATTAGAAATAAAAAGAGATAAATTAGAGCAATTTTTAATAGAACCTAATTTAGAAGAAGTTTTAAATTCAAGTTTAGATATATATTTTAAATGTAAAATAAGAAGAGCTATGTTACATTCAAAAGTTAGTGAGCAAAATGCTAGAATGACTGCAATGGATGGAGCAACTCAAAATGCCAATGATATCCTACAAGGTTTAAATCTTAAGTATAATCGAATAAGACAAGGAATGATAACTCAAGAAATATCTGAAATTGTAGGTGGGGCAGAGGCTCAAAAATAGTAAGGAGGGATTACTGTGCCTGAAAGAGTGGGAAAAGTAGTTCAAGTAATTGGACCTGTAGTAGATATAAAGTTTGATACAGATTCTTTACCTAATATCTATAATGAAATTAGAATAGATATGGGAGAGAAAGTCCTAGTAGTTGAAGTTGAACAACACGTTGGTGATGATATAGTTAGAACTATAGCAATGGAATCAACTGAAGGTTTAAAAAGAGGAATGAAGGCAATAGATATGGGAAGATGTATTTCTGTTCCTGTAGGAAAAGAAGTACTAGGAAGAGTATTTAATGTTCTGGGTAATCCTATAGATAATGCTGGAGATGTAGATATAAAAGAAATGTATCCTATTCATAGACCTGCACCAAGTTTTAAAGAACAATCTTTAGAACCAGAAATGTTTGAAACTGGAATAAAGGTTATTGACCTTTTAGCACCGTATCAAAGAGGTGGTAAAATAGGTCTATTTGGTGGAGCTGGAGTTGGAAAAACAGTTTTAATTCAAGAGCTTATAAATAATATAGCAAAAGAACATGGTGGTCTTTCAGTATTTACAGGTGTAGGTGAAAGATCAAGAGAAGGTAATGATTTATATTACGAAATGAAAGAATCTGGAGTTATAGATAAAACAGCTTTAGTATTTGGACAAATGAATGAATCGCCTGGAGCTAGAATGAGAGTTTCATTAACTGGACTTACAATGGCTGAATACTTTAGAGATCAAGGTCAAGATGTACTTCTATTTATAGATAATATATTTAGATTTACTCAAGCTGGATCAGAAGTATCTGCTTTACTTGGAAGAATTCCATCAGCGGTTGGTTATCAACCAACTCTTGCAACTGAAATGGGAGCTTTACAAGAAAGAATCACATCTACTAAAAATGGTTCTATAACATCAGTTCAAGCAGTTTATGTTCCAGCTGATGACCTTACAGACCCAGCACCAGCAACAACATTTACTCACCTTGATGCAACAACAGTTTTATCAAGAAGTATAGCAGAGCTTGGAATATATCCAGCAGTTGATCCACTAGAATCTAACTCAAGAATATTAGATCCAAGAGTTGTAGGTAAAGAACACTATGATATAGCTACATCTGTTAAGAATATACTTGAAAGATATAAAGAATTACAAGATATAATTGCAATTTTAGGTGTAGATGAATTATCAGATGAAGATAAGAAAGTAGTTGCAAGAGCAAGAAGAGTTCAAAGATTCTTATCTCAACCATTTACAGTTGCTGAACAGTTTACAGGAATGCAAGGTAGATATGTACCAGTAAAAGAAACAGTAAGAGGATTTAAAGAAATATTAGATGGTAAATATGATGATTTACCAGAATCAGCTTTCCTTTTTGCAGGAACTATAGAAGAAGTTATAGAAAAAGCTAAGACCTTAAGTTAGGGGATGAAGCTATGAGTAAAACTTTTAAAATAACTATAGTGGCTTCAGGAAAAGAACCTATGGAGTTCGAAGGAGAAGCATTAATTACATCTACTAAAGATGGCAAGGTAGAATTTAAAGCTAATCATACCCCTATAATTACTAGTACGATTCCAACAAAAACTATGATAGTTAATGGTAGTGAAAGACAAGGTATATTTACTTCATCTGGAATTATATATATTAAAAATAATGAATTAAAATTTTGCTGTGATGCAGCAGAAAAAAGTTCGGATATAGATAGGGATAGAGCTTTAAAATCAAAGGAAAGAGCTGAAAAAAGATTAAAAGAAAAAGACAATAACATAGATATAGAGAGAGCTAAAAGAGCATTAGCAAGAGCAAATGCTAGAATTAGTACTATAAGTATGAATGAGTAAAAATAAAGAGGACATATGTCTTCTTTATTTTTTTGTTTTAAAAGAATAAAAATTAAATCAGTAACTATAAACTTATCTAGGATTATAGTTGGATAATGACAATTAATCACAAAATTCAACTAAATTTATATATTATAATATGACTATTATTTTTTGAATAAAATAAGGAAAATGGACAATAATTAAAAGTGAAAGGTAGGGTAAATATGAAAAAGATATTTAAGATATTACCTATAATAGCCTTTTTTTCTTTAATTATTGGAATAACACCAGTAAAATCTGAAGTTAATTCAGATAATTTTTATTTTTTAGAGAATAAAATGATTAATACTGGAGATTTTATAGAAAATGGGGTTAGGGTAGAATATAATTCAAAAAATAATTTAGAAACTGAGATACTTATAATTAAAAATAATTTAGAAGAATTACTTAAAGATGAAATTAAGATTACTGATAATATAATTTTCTTTAAAGATGAATTTAGAGAAATTAATGTACTAGCATGGAAGGAAGATAAAGGTACCAAGGTGCAAATTAGCTATATAAATAGTAGTAATAAATATACAACTAATCATATAAAAAATGAATTAGAACAAATACAAAATTTTCAAGGTAAAAATATAAAATATTTTAATTTTGTTAAGGTAAAAATAATAGAAGATAAAAAACAGAATCTTTTAGATGCACTAAAGAATAATGTAAATAAAGAAACTCTAGAGGAATTAAATATAGTCAATGGAATTATAGGAAAAGGAGAATTAATAAATGGAAATAAATTTAATTTCTCCTTAATGAATTATGATAAAGAAGAATATTTAATTCTAGGAACACCAGTGATATTCGTAACATACTAACAATTTATAATGGAGGATAATATGGAAAAAATCATAGTTGAAGGTGGTAATAAACTAAAGGGTGAAGTGAATGTTAGTTTAGCTAAAAATTCTGTTTTACCTATAATAGTTGCAAGCATTTTAAATCCCAATAATATAGTTATAGAAAATGCACCTATGTTAGAAGATGTAATAGTATTAACTGATTTATTAAAAAGTATGAATTGCAAAATTGAAAATATTGGAGAAGGTAATCTTGAAATAAATACATCTAGCTTAAATGAAATAAATTTAAATAGTGAATTAATAAGAAAGATGAGGGCATCATTTTTAATTATGGGGCCTATGTTATCAAGATTTGGTAGGTGTAGAATATCTATGCCTGGAGGCTGTAATATAGGAAGTAGACCAATTGATTTACACTTAAAAGGTTTTAAGTTACTAGGTGCTGAAATAGAAACTGAACATGGGTATGTAGAAGCAAAGGCAAAAAGGTTAAAAGGAAATAGAATATATTTAGATTTTCCATCTGTAGGTGCAACTGAAAATATTTTAATGGCAGCTGTTTTAGCAGAAGGTACAACTATTATTGAAAATGCAGCAGAGGAACCAGAAATATGGGATCTAGCTAATTTTTTAAATTCAATGGGAGCTAAAATTCAAGGTGCAGGTGTAGGTAAAATAACTATAGAGGGAGTTGACTCCTTAAAAGGAATAAGCTATAAACCTATATATGATAGAGTTGAAGCAGGCACATTCATGGTTGCTGCGGCAATAACAAATAGTAAAATAACAATAAATGGAGCAAATGAAGAGCATTTAAGGCCCACTATAGAAAAATTAAAGGAATGTGGTGTTAAGTTTGAGATTAGAGGTAAAGATATAATTACTGTAGATGGAACTAAATTAAAATCACCAGTAGATATTAAGACATTACCTTATCCAGGCTTTCCTACTGATATGCAACCACAAATGATGGCATTACTTTCAGTTACAAAAGGCTCAAGTATAATAACAGAAACAGTATTTGAAAATAGATTTATGCATGTAGCAGAGTTAGTTAGAATGGGTGCTAATATTAAAATAGATGGTAGAACTGCAATAATAGAAGGGGTCAATTCTTTAACTGGATGCGATGTAAAAGCTACAGATTTAAGAGCTGGTGCAGCTATGATACTTTCAGGGTTAGTAGCTCAAGGAAGAACAGAAATAAGTGATATATATCATATAGATAGAGGCTATGTTAATATAGAAGAAAAGTTTAGAGGCTTAGGAGCAAATATATATAGAGTTGATAAATAATATTATTTTAACTTATATTTTATAAAAGGATAAATAATATCTTAGGGTTACTTAAAAGCAACCAAGTAAGATACTATTTATTCTTATTTTTTATTCTTTAGGAAATTATATTTATAGACAAATTGTAGATAATTTTATAAGAGTAGTAAAATTCGTAGTGTAAGAATTAGCGGCTTAATAATTTCCTTAACATAAAAATTAAAAATTAAAGTATATCTAATGATTTTAAACATATATTTAAATGTATTAATTAGAAGGGGGTTATATTGTGAAGAAAGAAATTGTATCTAATTTATTTTTTAGTATTTTAATACTATTATTAATGATAATATCACCTATGTTTATTATTAAATCTACACCAACAAAAGCAAGTACGGATGAAGATAATAATTTGCTGAGTGTAGATGAAGATAATAAATTAATATCAATAAAGGGAAATGATAAAATAAAGGTATATATAACTAAAGAAGAGAGAATAGAAGAAATTTCATTAGAAGAGTATGTTAAGTCCGTTGTTTCAGGGGAAATGCTTGTTAGTTTTAGTGAAGAAGCTTTAAAAGCACAAGCTGTAGCTGCAAGAACATATATAATATCAAAAAGATCAAAGCCTTGTGATATTGCAAATGGTGCTGATGTTTGTGATACAACACATTGTCAAGTTTATATAAGTAAATCTGAGAGATTAGAAAAATGGGGAGATAAAGGTGAGGAATATTGGAATAAAATTTCAAAAGCTGTTGAGGAAACAAAGGACAAGGTTTTAACTTACAATAATGAATTAGTATTATATCCACAGTATTTCTCTACAAGTTCTGGAATGACAGAAAATGCAGTAGATGTATTTTCAAATGATGTGCCATATTTAGTATCTACAGAAAGTAAAGGAGAAGAAATAGCACCAAAATATGAATCAGAATTTTCTTTTAACATAAATGAATTTGTTAGTAAGATAAATAATAAATATCCAGAAGCTCAATTAACTGCAGATAATTTAAGTGGAAATATAGAGATAATAAGTAGAAGTGATGCTGGTGGAATAAAAGAAATAAGGTTTGGTAATACAAGAATCAAGGGGGCTGATTTTAGATTAGCTTTTGGATTAAGTTCTACTAATTTTGAATATAGTATAGATAGTGAAAATATAGTTTTTAAATGTAAGGGGTATGGGCATGGTGTTGGTATGAGTCAGTGGGGCGCCAATGTTATGGCAAATAATGGCTCAAATTATGAAGAAATATTAAAGCATTATTATAAAGGAACGGAGTTAAAAGCAATAGAGTTTAAAGAATAAAATATAAAAAAATGGGAATAATTTATTGTATAGGAATAACCAATAAATTATTTGTAATTTTAATTTTTAGAGTGTGAAAATTATTAATAATTTTTATGCTCTTTTTTAATGCATATAAAGTATAAAACTATTTCTTATATGAATAGAATTTCATGATTTAAATACATAAGTATATTGTTGGTAAATGTAGAAATTTGATGAAAATAAATCAAATGTAAGTTGTATTAATTTACTACAAAGGGCAAGAATACAAAAAGGAGGTGTTAACATGAATTTAAATAAAAAAGATAAGGTAAAAGACTTCTTTAGAAAGGATGGATTTTATCTAGCATTATTCCTTTGTTTATGCGTAATTGCGACTGTTGCTATTGTTACTACTAAGAAAAATAATTCGTTAGAAGAAAACAATACAGCACAAAATGAATTTACTTTAAACATTGATGAGCAAGAAACTTCAGAGGCTAAAAAACAAAATGCTGAAAGAGTAGAGGAAGATATTACAAATGAATTAGTGGAAGCAGAAGAAGAAGAAAGTGATCTTAATGTTTCATCAGGAACTAATACTGAAGTAATATTTTCAAATCCTATTAATGGGGTGATTTCAAGAGGATATACATATCCAAAGCCTCAATTAATGTCTGATGGAACTAGTAGAAATATTAGAGGAATTGATATTAGTGCAGCAATTGGAAGTGAAATTAATGCTGCAGCAGTAGGAGAAGTAAAGGAAGTTTCAAGTAAGGTAGAAGAGGGAAATTATGTAGTTATTGCTCATGCTAATGGGTTATATACAAAATATACTAATCTATCAAATGATATAAGAGTAAATGTAGGCGATAGAGTTACTGAGGAAACTGTTATTGGAACTGTTGGAAATAGTTCGATGATATTTACAAATGATCAATTTGGAGAACATGTAAGTATTGAAGTACAAGATGCAAGTGGTAAAGACTTAGATCCAACAGCATATTTTACATTTAAAGAAGATTAATCATGAGGCTGTCGCACAATAAAAAACTATCTGTGCGATAGCCCCAAAAATAAATTCGATAAAGAGGAGGTAATATTTTTGAAGGATTATATAGAAGAAAGAGTTTTAGAAGTTGCAAAGTATATAATAGAATCAAAAGATACGATTAGAAAAACAGCAAAAGTATTTGGTGTAAGTAAAAGTACAATTCATAAAGATATGACAGAAAGATTACCTAAAATAAATCCCACAATCGCGAAAGAAACACATTTAATATTAGAATTAAATAAAGCAGAAAGACATATTAGAGGTGGAAAAGCCACTAAAATGAAATATAAGGCTGCTGATTAATAATAAATATTAAAGGTTAAAATAAATACAAAAATATTGAAGGTTAATCATATTCCATATATAATAAGAAATAGGGCAAATATTGTAAAAAGAAATTGTTTTATGAAATTATATAGATTTGATTAGGAGTGAATAAGGAATGTGGTTTTTTAAAAGTAGGGGAGATTTAGGGATTGATTTAGGTACTGCTACAGTTTTAGTTTATGCTGAAGGTAAAGGGGTTATACTTAAAGAACCTTCTGTTGTAGCAATAAATAAGAATACGAATAAGGTACTTGCTGTAGGAGAAGAAGCAAGAAAAATGATTGGAAGAACTCCAGGCAATATAGTAGCAGTGAGACCTTTAAGAGATGGGGTTATATCAGATTATGATGTAACTGAAAAAATGTTAAAAGCATTTATAAAAAAAGCTTATGGAAAAAGTAAGATAACAGCTCCTAATATAATGGTTTGTGTACCTTCACAAGCAACAGAAGTAGAAAAAAGAGCGGTAATTGATGCTACAAGAAATTCTGGAGCTAAAAAAGTACATCTAATAGAAGAACCTTTAGCAGCAGCTATAGGTGCAGGAGTAGATATAACTAAACCAAACGGATCTATGATCATAGATATTGGTGGAGGAACTACAGATGTAGCTGTAATATCATTAGGCGGAATTGTTGTAAGATCATCTATTAAAGTTGCTGGAGATACATTTGATGATGCTATAATTAAATATGTTAGAAATAATTATAAAATAATGATAGGTGAGAAAACAGCAGAAGAAATAAAAATTAGCATAGGATCAGCATTTAAGGGTTCTAGAAATTTAACTGCAAGTATGAAAGGAAGAAATTTAATAACTGGTTTACCAGATGAAATTTCTGTTACTTCTGATGAAGTAAATAGTGCATTAAGAGAATCTGTAACATTAATTGTTGAAAGTGTTAAATCAGTATTGGAAAAAACACCACCTGAACTAGCAGCTGATATAATAGAAAAAGGAATTTTAATGACTGGTGGAGGTTCTTTACTGCACGGTTTAGACAAGTTAATAGAGCATGAAACTGGTGTTAATGTTGAGATTGCAAGTAATTCTATTGAGGCAGTTGCGGAAGGAACAGGAAAGGTTTTAGGATATTTAAATAAATTAGAGCCAAATTTAGTAGATAATGAAATTACTTTAATTGAAGAATAAATTTCTACATAATTTATATAGGTTATTAAGGAGCATATAGCTCCTTTTTTGTTAGCTTTTAGATTTTTTTTCAATTATTGAATTATATGCGAGGATAATAGATTTAGATATTGTTTTAGCCATTTCCATAATTAAATATAACCTAATACTTCTATTGGTAAAAAATATAGAAGCATCACTTGAATCGACAACACCTATAATTGAAGCATCACCTACCTCAGGTAGGATTTTACCGACTCCCTTTCCTGGATGAACTGGATAATCTCTAATATGTATTTCCCCAATAGAGTCATTTTCTCCTAAACAAGCATCTACACCTATAATTTTTGAGTTTGGATGAAGTTTAGTGATATAGCTTAATTTTTCTTTAATATTTAAAGCATGAATAGGAGATTCAAGAGTTCCATAAACAGGAAGATCAAAATTGCTTTCTAATAGGATAGTTCCAACAAGCGGACCTAAACAATCTCCAATGCATTTATCTGTTCCAATACAAATTATTATAGTATCTTCTTCAATATATTCCTCTAACTTAGTTGCTATATTATAATATGAATTATAATCATTATAATGTATCTTATGCTTCAAAGCTTCACCTCCTCAGTTATACAAATATATGCAATAAAAAATAAAATATAATTAAATGTATAAAAAAACATTAAGAGGAGATTAATTAAATAAAGGAGTGAGGTATATGAGAAAAATTTCAGTTTATTTACTAGCTATATTATTAGGAATAAGTATTCCAGTATATTTTTTATTAATTTGGGAGCCACTAAAATCTGAAGAAGCTTTAAGTGAAAATGTATCTGATGTTAGTATTAATAATTCAAGTGAAGAAAGTAAAGAAAATCAAGTTATAAATAATAAAGAAGAAAAACTTTTATTAAAATTAAACAATAATTCAAATAGTTTTCTTGAAAATTTAGAGGGTAATAGAAAAGATAGTATAAATGTAATTTTAAAGAAATTATCTGTAAGTGATTTAATAAAAGTTAATAATTATTTTGTGGATAAAGATAATAAAGAAAATGTAAAGTTAGGTATTGAATTAATTAGAAGACGTCTTTCATATTCTGATTATGAAGTGTTTAAAAATATCATTGGAAATAAGGTGGATTCAACAATTATTCAATGAGTTTTAAATAAGAAATAAAAAATAAAATAAATTTTAAATTAAAAGATATTAATATTAAATAAGAGTAAATAAAAGAAAAGGAGAAAAATATAAAGATAATCTCTTTAAATGAAGATATATAACACTTGAAATTCAGATATAATAAATATATACTAGTCATTGTCAGTTGAGAGCGACGAAGTTACTTAACTGAAATTAAATAAAGTTGAATTAAATAAATTTTATACATGGGGGAGTTCCCGAGTGGCCAAAGGGGGCAGACTGTAAATCTGTTACGTTATCGTTTCGATGGTTCGAATCCGTCCTCCCCCACCATTTAAAGTTTATTTGATTAATATGCTGGCATGGCTCAACGGTAGAGCAGCTGACTTGTAATCAGCAGGTTGTAGGTTCGATTCCTATTGCCAGCTCCATAATAAGGGGGAGTTCCCGAGTGGCCAAAGGGGGCAGACTGTAAATCTGTTACGTTATCGTTTCGATGGTTCGAATCCGTCCTCCCCCACCA
>NZ_JACSQZ010000044.1 GCF_014836325.1 Clostridium gallinarum | reverse complement strand
TATAAGGAGAAACAATATTAATATTACAGCAACAATATGCAATTAATTTTAAATGTCACAAAAAGCTTGCACTATCAATTTCCTAACTAGTAAAAAAGAGATAAACATTATATTACTTGTTCCGTCGCATATGCTCCAAGTCACCGTCATACAATGTTTATCTCTTTGCAAACTGAAGGAAGGAAATTATTAAAACTCTAATTCTTACATTACGAATTTTACTACTCTCATAAAATTATCTACAACTTGTCCATAGATATAATTTCCTAAAAAATAAACAATACACTATTTCTCAATGCCTTATAAATCTTCACACAAATTACTTGTAAGGAAACTAACCTTGATATTTATTAATATTTACGGTAGTATATTGAATATATTTAATTGACAACTTATTTTTTATTGGAGGTGGGGATTTTGACTAAAAGAACTTTGCTTACTGTAATTGCTACTTTATTACTAACTTTTAATATTTCAAATATAGCTTTTGCAGAACCAAATTCTTCAGAGACACAAACAATCCAAGAAAGTAAAGCACAATATGAACAGTTAGATAACGAAACACTAAAGCTTAATTCAGAAATTACTAAACTTAATAATGAAATAGAAACTATTAATATTGAGCTTCTGAAAAATAATTCTGAAATTAAAGATACCGAGATAGAAATAGAGAATATTAACAAAAAGATAAATGATTCTAAAATAGAAATAGAAGAACAAGAGAAAAAAATGGATAAGAGACTTCGTTCTATGTATAAAACTGATATATCTTCTAGTATGATTGCCTACATAATAACATCTGAAAATATATTTGATTTATTTTATAGAGTTCAAGCTATGAGTAAATTAATTTCTGTTGATAAGGAAATAATATCAGAAATTAATGAGAAAAAAGAGCAACTTGCTGAAGATGCTAAAGCTATAGAGGAAAAACAAGAAGACTTAAAAAAACTTAGGATAGCTATTGAAAATGACCTAAATGAAGTTGCTAAAAAAAAGGAAGAACAAGAGGTTGCTTTATCTAATTTAAATGCTAGAAAAGAAGAAATTATGGATGTAATTGAAGCTAATGAAGTTAACTTAATATCTCATTCTCTTTCTATAATTAATTCTTCTTCATCTATTTCTGATATTGAAAATGCAGTAAATAATTTAAATTCACTATTACCTCAACTTAATAGTGATTATGCAATCAATTTAACTGAAGAGGCAATTGCTTCTGGTAATAATCAAATTTCAGAATATGAAGCTTCTATTTTAGAAGAAAATTCTAGTAGTAACCTAGCTACAGAATCTGTTAATGGCTCAGTTACTAATAATTTAGGAACATACACTATGTCTGCCACAGCTTACACTGGTGGTGGTTTAACTGCAATGGGTATTAAACCTGTACGTGATCCAAATGGTTTAAGCACTGTTTCAGTTGACCCTAATGTTATTCCTTTAGGATCAAAGGTATATATAGACGGTTATGGTTATGCAATTGCTTCAGATACTGGTGGAGCAATTAAGGGAAATAAGATAGATCTTTATATGAATTCACTACAAGATTGCTATTCTTTTGGTAGACAAAGTGTTACAGTTACTATAGTAGCTTATCCAAATCAATGGTAAAAAAGTGTTAAAGTATCATATTCAGGTTCCATCGCAAACTCCAAGTCACCTTTCTATGATATTTTAACACTTACAAACTGAAGAAAGAATAGAGGGGCTAGTTCTAGCTCCTTTATCTTTTATACATATATAAACTTAATATAAGATTCCTAATTCTTTTGCTTGTTTTGATAATTCTTCTCTAAACTTTGGATGAGCAATATTAATTAATCGTTCTACTCTTTCTTTAATATTAGTTCCTCTAAGCTCTGCTACTCCATATTCTGTTACAACCATATCAACATCATTTCTTGATAAACTTACAGCTGCTCCTTGTTTTAAAAAAGGAACTATTTTTGATATTTCTTCTCTTTCTCCTGTTTCTTTATTTTTTACCATAGCAGTAGAATATAGAGTAATAAAAGATCTTCCATTCTTAGACATTTGTGAACCTACTGCTGTATCAGCTTGTCCCCCTGTTGCACTAAATTGAAATGGACCTAAGGATTCAGATGCACATTGACCAGTTAAATCAACTTCTAATGTGGTATTAATAGAAACTTGATTGTCATTTTGAGCTATTACATAAGGATCATTAGTCCAATATCCATCCATCATCATAACTGAAGGATTATCATCTAAGAAATCATACAGTTCTTTTGTACCTAATGCAAATCCTGCAACATGCTTTCCATTATTAAAATTCTTTTTCTTTCCTGTTGCAACACCAGCCTTTACAAGTTTCATCATACCTGTCGTAAACATTTCTGTATGAATTCCTAAATCTTTTTTACCCATTAATGAAGCAGCAACTGCATTAGGTATTCCTCCTATTCCTAATTGTATACAATCTCCATCATTAATTCTCTCAGCTACATACTTTCCAATTATTAAATCCTTCTCATTAGGTTCTACATCTGGAAGAGTTGGTACTTCATAATCTGTTTCAACTAGATAATCTACATCACTTATATGAATCTCCATATCACCTAAGGTTCTTGGATAATTCTTATTTATTTCTAATATAACTAAATCTGCTTCCTTTAATACTCTTTTTTCATAAATATTACTTAATGATAAGGATAAATATCCATGTTTATCTGGTGGTGTAGCTGTTCCCATATAAATATTAGTTTTCTTATGAAATTGTCTCTTAAATGCAGTTAAATGAAGATGATTAGGTATTAAATATACATTTCCATTTCTTTGTGCCTTTCTCATAGGTGCTGTAAAAAACCAACCATCCATTTTAAATGAATCTTTATACCTTGCATCCATATAGTATTCAGCAGGTTCTAATGGTAAGCAAGTAGTAACTGTAACATCCTTTACTCTATCAGAAATTTTATGAAGATTTTTCAAAATCTCTTTTGGTTCTGCAGCTCCAAGTCCTGTTACTATAACATCTTCTGTCTTAATTAAATTTAATGCCTCATCAATAGTTAAATATTTTTCTTTAAAAACCTCTTTTTCTCTCATAATTAATCCTCCCTAAAACTAAACTCTAATTAAATATTAGAGTCTATCAATACCCTTTACTTTTATAAATATTCTTATATGAGTAAATAGTAAACCTTTTCTTAACCAATTGTCAATATTTATTATTATTTATAAATTATTACTTTTTAATAATTTATATTTTTTATTACCAATATATAAATATTTTGTTTTTTATTAAATATTTATATATTTAAAGGTGTTATTTATTATAAATATATTAAAAAATAGGATAAATATTATGTTATTTACTCTATAACAAATATCTATCCTTTGCCTCTTATTTATTTTTCTATATAATTTATAATATGTTTTATTATCATATTTATGCTACCATCACCATTTCTATGAATCTCAAATTTACTGTTATCATGATAAGCTTCTTCATTAATATATAAATCAATATCTTTATCTATTTTTAATCTAACTCTTTTTAACTTTTTTTCAACCCACTGTTTATCTATAGCTATTTCTTCTTCAAGTCCATGGCTCTTCACATAATTAGAAAAATTATTTTTTGCTTCTGGCTCTTCTTTAAAAAGTTCATTTGAAAGTTCATCTATATTTATCTTTTCTTCTTCTTTTAATTTTGATTTAACTGCTGTTCTTATTCTTTCTGCCTTATCTGCATCTTCAGTAATATTGCTTCTAGTCCAATTTTCTGCAGCCTTTAGAAAAGTTTTTGTCATATCTCTTTCATTACTAATAATTGAGCATCCTAAAAAGTTACTTATAAAATAATTTGCTCCATACTCTTCTTCATCTTTACTTTTTCTTTGTTTATCTATTACCATAAGATCATATCTTTGATTTTCTCTTATTGGCTTTATAAATGCTGCTTTTTGTATTCTTTGACTACTTCCAGGAAGACCAGCTGCTTGTGGAACTATATCTATTCCTATTTTATTTTCAACAAAATCAACTTTGTGAGTAAAGTTTTTTACATAATCCATTTTTAATATACCAATCATCGGACCTTGATCAGTAACTAACGATACTATAATTAAATCACAAGAAGGAATATTTAAATTTCCCTTCATAATAATAAATAATTGTCTTGCAAGTTCCTGTGATAGTCCAATTAAATTATTATCTATTCCATTTAAATAATCTTGAACTGATTCTTTTACAATATTTCTTTCTGGATTAAATACTGCATACTTTAATTCCTCGTCCTTGAAACATTTCTCAATATGTCTATGTATGAATTTATAAATATCTTCATTTAACTCAAGACTATATTCATTTAATACGGGTTCCTCAGCATTTGAATCAACTATATGAATTATAGCCTCTTGTATATTTATATCATTTATGTATTCCATAAAATTTTATGCATCAGCAAATATTAGAAAACTAATATGCATCAGCATAAATTCACCACCTTTCACATCTATAACATATACATTTATAAATTTATAGTCTCTATTTCATTTATAACCTCTTTTAAATTATTTAATCTTTTATAAGCTAATCTTACTATATCTTCATCAGGTTCCTTTAAATCAGGTATTATTATTACTTTCATTCTTCCTCTACTTCCTGCAATAGTTCCAGCTTCTGAATCTTCAAGTACCATACAATTTTCCGGATTAACCTTTAACTTTTTTGCTACATTTAAAAATACTTCTGGATCTGGCTTTGATTTTGTAACCTCATCTCCACACAATACATAATCAAAATAATGAAGTATATCAGCTTTACTAAGTAAATTTAAAGCTAACTCTCTATTTGACGAAGTTGCCACTGCCTTCTTTATATTTTTCTCTGTTAAATATTCTAATAATTCTTCTACTCCCTCTTTTCTTTCCACACCATTAGCTATCTTAGAAAAGTTTATTTTTCTTCTTTCTTCTATATAATCATCAATATTTATTTTATCTCCAAACTCATCTATCAATGTATTTCTTACACTTTCATGATTAGTTCCAAGGAGTTTGTAAAATATTTTCATATCAAAATTAATATTAAATATTTTTGCTGCTTCAACCCAAGAATCATAGGATACTTTTTCACTATCAAAAATTAATCCATCCATATCAAATATTACTAGTTCAACTTTTCTCATATCTCTTCCTCCATAATTTTTCTTTCTATATTGTATAATAACTTTTAATAAAAAAATAGAACCTATTTATATATCATTTTTATCCTAAATTATTTAAAAACCTATCTAAATACTCATAATTTATATAGCTTGTAAACTAATTTCTATTTTTTTGTTTAAATTAAATCTATTTTGAGTTATAATATATAGTAATAAAGACAATATTTTAGTTGTTTTTTACTACAGTTAGCTAAATAGCTTAATTGTAACAAAATATAAAGTTATGGAGGTTTGATACCATGTTAGTTTCAGCAAAGGAAATGTTAAACAAGGCTAAAGCGGGAAAATACGCTGTAGGTCAATTTAATATCAACAATTTAGAATGGACTAAAGCAATACTATTAACAGCTCAAGAAAACAATTCACCAGTTATATTAGGTGTTTCTGAAGGAGCTGCTAAATACATGTGTGGATTTAAGACTGTAGTTGGAATGGTAAACGGAATGATGGAAGAATTAAACATCACTGTACCAGTTGCATTACACTTAGATCACGGTAGCTACGAAGGCGCATTAAAAGCTATGGAGGCTGGATTCTCATCAATAATGTTTGATGGATCTCACTATCCAATAGATGAAAATATAGCTAAAACAAAAGAAATGGTAAAATTAACTTCAGAAAAAGGATTATCTTTAGAAGCTGAAGTTGGATCAATCGGTGGAGAAGAAGACGGAGTTGTTGGTGCTGGAGAAATCGCTGACGCTGCTGAATGTAAAGCAATCGCTGATTTAGGAGTTACTATGTTAGCTGCTGGAATCGGTAATATCCACGGAGTATATCCTGAAAACTGGAAGGGATTAAGCTTTGAAGCTTTAGAAGCTATAAGCAATGCAACAGATAATGTTCCTCTAGTATTACACGGTGGTACTGGAATCCCTGAAGATATGATAAAGAAAGCTATTTCTCTTGGAGTATCTAAAATCAACGTTAACACAGAATGTCAATTAGCATTTGCTGAAGGTACTAGAAAGTACATCGAAGCTGGTAAAGATGTTCAAGGAAAAGGCTTTGACCCAAGAAAGCTTTTAGCTCCAGGTTTTGAAGCTATTAAAGCTACAGTTAAAGAAAAAATGGAATTATTCGGTTCAATCAACCAAGCATAATTCTAAAATTTTAGGAGTATTGTTTTGTACAATACTCCTCTTTTTAATGTATATCAAAGTATAAAAAGTTATGACTTATTACTAACTATTTATACTTTGCTTCCTTCAGTTTTAAAAGAGATAAACATTGTATGACGGTGACTTGGAGCGTATGCGACGGAGCAAGGAATATAATGTTTATCTCTTTTTTAAATTTAAATATTTTTAAACTAATCTAAAAGTTTTAGTCTAATCTAAAACTTTTTTTAAATTTATCCTAAAGCAACGTCTAATACCATCATTACTATAAATCCTAGAATAAGACCTAAAGTAGTTAGTTTCTTATTTTCAAGAGAAGCTTCTGGCAATAGTTCAGCTCCTACAACTGCAATCATAGCTCCTGCTGAAAATGATAATAAAAATGGTAATAAACTTCTAACAGTAAGAGCTGCTATAACTCCAATTACCCCTGAAATTGGCTCTACCAATCCTGAAGCTTGTCCATATAAAAAACTTCTTGTTCTAGATAATCCTTCACTTCTTAATGGCAATGAAACTGCTGCCCCTTCCGGAAAGTTTTGAAGACCTATACCTAATGCCAAGGTTAACGCTGCTACTACACTAGTTCCAGGTATTCCTGCTGCTACTCCACCAAATGCTACTCCTACAGCTAATCCTTCTGGAATATTGTGAAGTGTAACAGCTAAAACTAATAATATACTTTTTCTATACTTAGACGTCTTAGAAATATTATCTTCTTTATTTAAAACTACTCCATAAGAATAAGTATCCATTAGTTTGTCAGCAAATATTAAGAACGCTCCACCTAAAAAAAATCCTATAGAAGGGATAACAAAGCCACTATAGCCAAGCTGTTCTGAAAGTTCTATTGCTGGACTTAAAAGGGACCAAAAGCTTGCTGCTATCATTACTCCTGCTCCAAATCCTAGCATTGTATTTAAAATTCTCTTATCAAACTTTTTAAAGAAAAAAACTACAGCTGCTCCTAAAGCAGTAACAAACCAAGTAAATAAAGTAGCAAGTAATCCTTGAAAAATTGGACTTAAACCAATAAACCATTCCATATTATATCCTCCTTAGTATTTTAAATTAAATCCTTAATTATAATTTACTAAGGAGGTTTACTTTTTGTTACAAAATAATATGAAATATTACATTAAATTTACAATCCTTTTCCATCTCCATTTGCTAATCCTCTTTCTTCAAGCAATTCATAAATTGTTTTTGAAGTTGTATCTTTTAAAGTATATCCTAATAAATCTAATATTTCTTCTAATCTTTCTTCTGAAACAGTTTCAATTTCTAAATATGGAAAAGGACAAAAACTTTTATCATTAATATCTATTTCAATTAAAGAGTCCTTTAATTTATAACTTTCTCTATATTTCTTTATAGATTGCTTAAGAGATAATCCTAAGGATAAGAAAATTTTCTCTGCAGCTTCTTTATCCTCTACTACAGTTTCATTTTCTTCCATTACTTTAAAAGTTCCTTGACTTAACATTTTTTTAGTTGTCATATACACTACTTCTTTATTATTAAGTCTATCATCTGTAATTCTAATTCTTGCATATCCCTTTGAATTTAATAATCTATTATCTTCAAAATCATATATATTATTAATTTGATATTCTTCCTTTACCTTTTCAGCTCCTAACTCCTGCATTTTTCTTCTAATATCATCAACATCAATATCCACTACTCTAGTTTCTAATTCCTTCATTAATAATACTCCTTTGTATAAAAATGTGACCATTTTTATAATTAAAAATTAAGAATTAAGAATGTAGAATTAAGGAAAAAAATCCTTCAGATTTTAAAAAAAGTGCTTCGCACAAATATATTCTAAGTTTTGCTGCGCAAAACATCCTTAATTTTACATTCTACATTATACATTTATAACTTTTCTCTTCTTTTACTAGATTTTATAAATAATTCTTTTAAATACTCTTCATCATCTTCAAGTAAAGACTTTTTTAAATTATTTATTTCTATTAAAAAGTTATCTAAAGATTCAAGTAAATTATTTTTATTACTAAAAAATAACTCACTCCATAATTCTTCATTAATATTTGCTATTCTAGTTAAATCTCTATAACTATCTCCAATAAAGCTTCCAGTATCTCTACCTTCTTCATCACTATTAACTAATGCTACTGCAATAGCATGAGGCAATTGACTAGTAAAAGCTATCATTTTATCATGATAATTAGGACTAATCCTTTTTATTCTCTTAAATCCCATTTCATAAATTATTTTTTCTAAAAGCTTTATATTTTCCTCTTTATTTCTATCAGTTACAGTTATTAAATAGTTAGCACCCTTAAATACCTCTTTAGAAGCATAATCTATCCCTCTTTTTTCTCTACCAGCCATAGGGTGACCAAAAATAAAATCCACTTTACTTGGTAATATATTTAAAATATCATCAATAAAATGCCCCTTTATTCCAGTAGCATCTGTTATTATAGATCCTTCCTTAAATAAATTTTTATTTTCCTCTATAAAGTTCTTTACTAATCTAGGGTAAAGAGAAATAATAATCAAATCAGATTCTTTTATAATCTCTTTCCCTCCTACATATCCTTTTTTAATTATTCTTAAATCTTCAGATTTTCTTAAAGTTTCTAAATTATTATCTATTCCATAGATTTCCTCATAACCTGCTGCTTTAAGTGCCATTGCATAACTCCCACCAATAACACCAAGCCCTACTATTAAAATTTTCATAAAACCCCCAAATTAAATGTAAAATTAATAATGTAAAATGTAAAATTAATGTTGAAATTCAGCCTAAGCTGAATTTCCTCCATAATTTTTCATTCTTCATTTTTCATTATTAATTAAACTATCTTTCCTTCCATTTTAGCTAGTATTTTTACTTTATCCATAATCTTTTTAAATGATTCTGGTTTTACTGATTGTTGTCCATCGCTTAATGCACATTGTGGATTATTATGAACTTCTATCATAAGTCCATCTGCTCCCGCGCTTACTGCTGCTTTTGCTAAAGGTTCTACAAGGTACCAGTATCCTGCTGCATGGCTTGGATCTACTATTACTGGTAAATGTGATTTTTTCTTTACTACTGGTATTGCACTTAAGTCTAAAGTATTTCTTGTGTAAGTTTCAAATGTTCTTATTCCTCTTTCACAAAGAATTACATTTTCATTTCCAGCAGCCATTATATATTCAGCTGACATAAGCCATTCTTCTATTGTTGCTGATAAACCTCTCTTTAATAAAATAGGCTTATTAGTTTTACCTAATTGTTTTAATAAATCAAAGTTTTGCATATTTCTTGCACCAACTTGAATTACATCAACATCTCTTTCAAAAACATCTATATAATCAGTTGACATTATTTCTGTTACTATTGGTAGTCCTGTTGCTTCTCTTGCCTTCTTTAAAAGTTCTAACCCTTCTAATTCTAGACCTTGGAAGCTATATGGAGATGTTCTAGGCTTAAAAGCTCCTCCCCTTAAAAAGGTTGCTCCTGACTCCTTAACACTTTTAGCTATATCTATTATTTGTTCTTCACTTTCAACTGAACAAGGTCCAGCCATAACAGCTAAATTATTTCCTCCAATTAAACTACCTCTTACATCTATAATAGTGTCTTCTGGCTTAAACAATCTATTTGCTTTCTTATAAGGCTCTTCCACCTTAAGAATTTTATCTACCCCAGAAAATCTTAAAAGCTTATTTGAATCAATAGCTCTAGTTTCACCAACTACACCTATTATACAAAAAGTTTCACCCTGAGATAAATGAACACCTAATCCCTTACTCTCTAATTCCCCCTTAACCTTCAATACTTCACTTTCCGAACACTTCGAATTCATTACAATTATCATTTTTCTATCCCTCCATACTACTTTTTGAATTAATAATTAATAATGAAAAATTATTGATATAACTCAGCTATGCTGAGTTATGAAACTTATAAATTGCTAAACAACTTAATTTTTCATTCTTTTACTTTTCTAAACTCCAAAGGAGTTTATTCATTAATTCTTAATTCTTCATTCTTAATTTTTCATTTCTACTATTGCTTCCATCGCCATAACATATCCAAATTCTTTAAATCCACAAATTTGACCTATGCAAGCTGGTGCAATGACTGATTTATGCCTAAACTCTTCTCTTGCGTGTATATTAGATAAATGAACTTCCACAGTATTAATATTAACAGCTTTTATAGCATCAAAAATAGCATAGCTATAATGAGTATAAGCCCCTGGATTAATAATTATTCCATCATATTTCTCATAATAAGCTTTATGGATTTCATTAATTATTTCTCCTTCAATATTACTTTGATATAATTCAATATCTATATTTCTTTTCTGTCCCTCTTTTTTAATATAGTCACAAATATCTTGAAAATCTCTAGTTCCATATATGCCTTTTTCTCTTATTCCAACCATATTTAAGTTAGGCCCATTTATAACTAGTATCTTCATAATTACCCCCTTTATTTATCACTTTCTATTATATCTATAACTTTACTTATTGTATTTTCTATATCTTTATCATTAGTTATTTTGTATTGGCAATAATCATTATATAAATTATATCTTTCTGTATATAGATTGTAAAGTTTTGTCTTTCCATCTTTTAATAATGGTCTTGTATCTGTATTAACATCTTTTACAATATTTTCTATAGGTCTATCTATAAAAATAATAATCCCTTTATTCTTAAAACAATTTATATTTTCTTTTCTTTTTATAACTCCTCCACCACTAGAAATTATTATTTTTTCCTTTACATTACTTAATTCTATGCAAGCTCTACTTTCATAATCTCTAAAAAATTCTTCACTTTTATTAAATAATTCTTTAACTGTACTCTTAGATATTCTTTCTATATAATCATCCATATCACAAAAATTATAATTAATCTTCTTAGCTACTTCTTTACCTATAGTTGTCTTTCCTGAGCCTGGCATCCCTATTAATAAAATTATATTTTTTTTCATATTTTTCTCCCAAGGCTAAATAAATTTTTCTTTTACTATATTATAAATATCTATAATTATTTCGTCTTTTATAGATATTTCCTGCCAAATTTCTTGTGCCTTAACAGCTTGACCTACTAACATATATAATCCACCAACTACATTTTTATTTAATTCTTTTCCTAATCTTAAAAACTTAGTTTCCATTGGATTATAAATTAAATCTACTAGTGAATTAAACTTATCTATAATTTCTTTAGATACTGGTAAATTTTCTATATTAGGATACATACCAACTGGTGTACTATTAATTAATATATCGCCTTCTAACTCATTTAACTCTTCATAACTAATTATTTTTACATTTTCAAAGCTAATATCTTCTTTTTTAGGATTTCTACTAACTATATAAACTTTTTTAGCGCCATTATCTAATAAATAATGTAATACAGCTCTTGTAGCTCCTCCATTCCCTAATATAACTGCAATTTTATCTTGAATTTCTATACCACTTACCTTAAGCATATATCCAAATCCAAAATAATCTGTATTATATCCATAAAGCTTATCTTCCTTTAAGTAAATAGTATTAATTGCCCCTATTCTTTCTGCTTCTTCAGATATAACATCAATATATTGCATTATATCTTTTTTATAAGGTATAGTTACATTACAACCTTTTACCTTTAATAACTTTAAAGCTTCTGAAAAACTATAAAGCTTTTCTTTTTCTACTTCAAATAATTTATATGCCCCACTCTTATTTATTGATTTTAAAATTTCACCATGAATTTCAGGTGATAAACTATGAGTAAGCTTCTCACCTAATAGTCCATAAAACTCCATCTTATCTTGCCCCCTCGCTAAAAACATAATATTAATTATATCATAGTTATTAAATAAATATCCTTTTATCTAAGCTATAAACATATGACATTTCATATTTTCTGTGGTAATATTAGTTAATAACTAAAAATATTTTATCTACCATGGAGGTATTAATGACTAAATCTCAAAATAATAGAGTGAATTTTAAATATGAAAATATAGAAAAAAAAGACAAGAATTTTATGTATCAAAATCTTGAAAGAAGTAATTGCTATAATTGTAACTTTTCTGGATCTAATTTTGATTATGTTAACTTTAGAGGAGCACATTTTAAGTCATCTAGCTTTTTAAAATGTAGTTTTAAATTTTCCGAATTTATCGGTAGTAATTTCAAAAAGAGTAACTTTAAAAGTGCTAGCTTTGAAAATGCTATCTTCGATTCTGTAAGATTAGACAATGTAGATTTTAAAGATGCCAAATTTAAAAATACTATATTTGTTTCAACAGATATTAGTAAAGTTAGAAATTTAAATATTAATAATCCTGAAATAAGAATTTACGATACAATGCCAGAAATTAATATAAGTGAAGAACTTAAAGATGCAGCTTTAAAAGCATTAGAAAATAAATTTGTAAAAGCTTCAAGAGTTTTAGATACTAGAGATGGAGATATAAATTCATTAAGTCTTATGATTTTACTTGAAAATTTTGATGAAGAAACTCTAATTAAAGGTTTAAATACTATCAGTACTGATTTAGATAGGGATTTCTACACTTTAAGCTATTTAATAAAATTCATTAAAAATATATCATTATAATACATATAAATAAAGGTATCAAAAAATTAATTTTAATAGTTAATTTTTTGATACCTTCTTTTTACTGAATATAGTATTTTTTCTCATACCTACTATCTAAATTTAAATTAAATCCTTGTCTCTTATAAAAAATTACTTCTTCTTCTAAATAATTATTATTTAATATAACTAATGAAGCTATACTATAATTCTTAGCAACCTTTTCTGCTTCAATCATAAGCTGATGACCAACACCTAATCCCCTATAGTTTTCATCTACTACTAACTCTTTTATAATTAAGCCTTTTTTGAAGTTTTTACCTTTTAAAATTTCATATTTTATATATCCTACAATATCATCATTCAACTGAGCAACTAAAATTTTATGTTCCTTATCATCATTTTGATAATTAATCAAAGAAAAACTTCCTTCACTATTCAGCTTAAATATTCCTTCTAAATCATCTTTCATCATACCTCTTACATCAAAACCTACCATATAAATGTCCCCCTTATTAGTAAACCTTAACCCAAAACTTATTATCAATTTGATACAAAAATTTATCAAAATAATAATTTACCGAAAATTCTGAATATTTATCTTAAACTTATTATACACTTATACGTTTACATTTTCCACTACTTTTTTTATATTTTTATAAAAAAGATATTTAATATTAATCAATTAGGATTTAATGAAGACACTTGGAAATTTCGCTATTGGATAATATATTTTAAATTAGAAGTGGATAACTCTACGTTACCCACTTCTATATCTTTTATTATTAGTAGTTAAATAAAAAATGATGCTTTTCACAAATTTAATTTAAGTTTTGCTGCACAAAACCACCTTAATTATGTATTATGCATTATCAATTATTCATTGTAATTTATTATCTTCTTTTATAGTTTCCTATAATCTTAAAGTATCCACTATTTTTTTCTATAAGTTCTAGTGCATTTTTCACTAAATTATCTTTTAAATTACCTTCAAAATCAACATAAAGTAAATACTTCCATGATTCATGCTTATTAGGTCTTGATTCTATTTTTATCATATTTATATTATTTTCCGCAAAATTTCTTAAAAGTTTATATAGTGTTCCTACCTTATCCTCTAAAGAAAATACTACACTTACTTTATTAGATTCATCATCATATTTTAATTCTTTACCTATAATTATGAATTTAGTATGATTATCCTTTTTATCATTAATAGCTTCTCTTAAAATATTTAACCCATAAATTTCTGCTGCTCTTTTACTTCCAATAGCAGCCTTTTTTAAATCCTTTAATTCGGATACTAACTTTGCACTTATAGCTGTATTATGATATGGAATAAGCTTAACATTTTCATATTTACTTAAGAAACTTTTACTTTGAGCAAAGCCTTGAGGATGAGAATATATTTCTTCAATATTATTTATATTACTTCCTTGTAGTCCCATAAGGTGTTGATCTATTTTTATACATTCTTCACCTATTATATAAAAATTATATTTTACCAAAAGATCATATACTTCAGTAATAGCTCCAGTATATGAGTTTTCTATCGGCAATATAGCATATTCTATTTCATTATTTTCTAAAGCCTTAAAAACATCATTAAACTCTTCATAGTTTTTAGTATTTATAGCATTATTAAAATATTTTATTAAAGCTTCTTCACTAAAGGAACCTTCTACACCTTGATATCCTATTTTAGTTTCTTCCTTTAAATTTTCTTTTAAAATATTATTATCTTCATTAATTAAATTAGCTTGAAGAGATCTACTAAGCTCCATAATTTTTTCAAAAAAGCTTCTAGTAACGTCACTATAATCTTTATTTTGAAGAAGATTTATATTTTTTTCTATTACTTCCTCTTCTCTTTTGCCATTAAATATTGGAAGATTTCTTTCTTTTTTATACTCTCCAACCTTAATTGCAACATTCATTCTTTTTTCAAATAAAGATATTAATTCCTTATCTATAGAATCTATTTCTTTTCTATAGTCTTCTAAATTTCCCATTAGTATCTCCCCTTTATTAAATCTAGTATTCCTATTGCAGTAACAGCCTCTACTACTGGTAATGCTCTTTGTACTATACAAGGGTCATGTCTTCCTTCTATTCTAAATTTAGCATCTTTTTTTTCTTTAATATCTATAGTATTTTGTTCCTTTAATATAGATGCAGTTGGTTTAACAGCAACCTTAAACAATATTGGCATTCCATTAGATATGCCTCCAAGTACTCCACCATTATTATTAGTTTTTGTTTTTACTAAATCACCATCATAATAATACTCATCATTAGCTTCTGAACCATAAAGCTTAGTTATATCAAAGCCTTTTCCAAATTCAATCCCCTTAATTGCAGGAATAGAAAACATAAGATGAGCTAATGTAGATTCAACTGAATCAAAAAATGGATTTCCAACTCCAGAGTCTATCCCTATAACTGCACATTCAATAGTTCCCCCTACTGAATCTCCATTATATTTTGCTTGCATAATTGTATGCCTTATCTTATCTTCTAAGGACTTATTTATTAAAGGTAATTCCATTTTTCTTAAGCCTTCTAATTCTTCCTTAGATATGTTTACTTCATTAAAATCTTCATCATTTATATCCTTTATAGATGAAATATGTGCGCCTATAAAGATTCCTTTATTCTCTAATATTTGCTTACAAATAGCACCTGCAAATACTAAAGGTGCAGTAATTCTACCTGAGAAATGTCCTCCACCTCTATAGTCATTAAAACCATTATATCTTTCATATCCAGTATAATCAGCATGACCTGGTCTCATAAAATCCTTAGTTTTTGAATAATCCTTAGACCTAGTATCACTATTCCTAATTATTGCACAAAAAGGAGTTCCTGTAGTTTTACCTTCAAAAAATCCACTTAGAATTTCTGGTAAATCCGCTTCTTTTCTAGCAGTTGATAATTCATTTTTTCCTGGTGCTCTTCTTTCCATTTCTAGTTGCACCTTTTCCATATCTATCTCAAATCCTGAAGGTAGTCCATCTATATTTATTCCTATAGCATTTCCATGAGATTCTCCAAATATAGATATTTTTATATTACTCCCCCATACTCCACTCATTTACAATCCCTCCTAGTTTCTTGTAATCTTCAAAAAATTTAGGATAAGATTTAGCTACACAATCATAATCCTTAATACTTATAGGCTTTTTACACCTAGTTGCTGCTATTGCTAAAGTCATGGCTATTCTATGATCCTTCCAGCTCCAAACTTCTATTCCGCCTTCTAGCTCATTAACACCATCTATTACTAGCCCCTCTTCTTTTTCTTCTATCTTAGCACCAAGTTTATTAAGCTCAGTTGCTACGGCCTTTAATCTATCACATTCTTTTATTCTAAGCCTACCCGCATTAATAATTTCAGTTCTTCCCTTTGCTAGTGCTGCCACTAAAGAAATTACAGGAATTATATCTGGGCATTGAGAAGCATCTATTAATGTAGATACTAATTCCTTAGGTGCTTCACAGCTTAGTTTATTTCCATAATTAAATCTAACACCCATTCTCTCTAAAATATCTATAGCTTCCTTATCTCCTTGAAGTGAATCTTCCCTTAAATCAACAATTTCAACTTCTGAACCTAAAGCGTTAGCAGAAAGATAAAATGCCCCTTGAGAGTAATCTCCTTCTACTCTATAATTTCTAGAAATATAATTTTGATTTCCCTTAATTATAAATTCCTTATAATCTTTATTTTCTATTACAATTCCAAAATCCTTCATACAAGATAAAGTTAAATCTATATAGCCCTTAGACTCAAGCTCAGTAGTAATTATTATTTTAGAATCTCCCTCTAATAAAGGTAATGTAAATAAAAGTCCTGTTATAAATTGCGAGCTTATATTTCCTGGTAATGTATAATCTCCATTACTTAAAGAACCCTTAACTAATAAGTTTAACTTCCCATCTAAATTACTATATTTAATACCTTGTTCCTTAAAAATATCATAATAAGTATCTAAAGGTCTTTTTCCTAAATTACCTCTTCCAATAAACTTTGTCATTCCTGAAAATAATAAAGCTATAGGTACTAAAAATCTTAAAGTAGATCCAGACTCATTACAATCAATTACCCTAACAGTATCCTTATTGCTTTCATTATGAAAAGCTCCTTTAATAGTCAATTTATCATTATCCTTTTCAATAATTGCTCCTAAAGAAATCATGCCATCAATAGTTGCATTAATATCATCTGAATAATCTATATTTTCAACAACAGAAATACCACGTCCAAGAGCTGCACAAATTATAGCTCTATGAGCCATGCTCTTAGATGGAGGAACTTTCACTACTCCCCTTAACTTATTATTTTTAACTTCTATGTTCTTCATAAAAAACCCCCTTATCTAAATTAAGAATTAAGAATGTAAAATGTAGAATTATTGATGTAATTTGTTCCAAATTACTAAATTTAAAGTTATTTTAAAATTTCACTTATTTTAATATAATTTTATAATTAATCAATTTTATAATTACCATTAAAAAAAGTCTTTTTAAAACTCCCTAAGGAGTTTTTTCATCAATTCTACATTCTTAATTTTTCATTTTTAATTGGGCAAAGCCCTTGCGACTATTTTGCTTTTTCCTATTTTACTAATGAATATTAGGTTTAGTTTTTTCCCTAAATTCTTTTTATCTAAAGAAATTGCTTCGCTTATTTCACTTAAGTCTACATCTAATTTATATGGTAGATTATATTTTATTAATATATCCTTTATTTTTTCAGATGTTCCCGCTTCGGTTTCTCCTAATGCTTCACTTATTTTAGTTATTTCATACATTCCTATAGCAACTGCTTCTCCATGAGTATATTTACTATAATTGTAATATTGCTCTATTGCATGACCTATTGTGTGTCCAAAATTTAAAAGCATTCTTTCTCCAGTGTCTCTCTCATCTTTTTCCACAACTTCTTTTTTAATTGTGCAACAATTGTGCACAATATATTCAATATTGTTCATAACTTCTTCTTTATTTTTATAATTTAAAAGATTGTAAAAGAATTCTTCATCTTTAATGCACCCATATTTAATAACTTCAGCCATTCCATCATTAAATACTCTTTCATCTAAAGAGTCTAAAACATTCGGATCTATAATAACTTTTTTAGGCTGATAAAAACTACCAACTAAATTTTTTCCCTTATCTAAATCAACTCCAACTTTTCCACCAACACTACTATCTACTTGAGCTAAAAGTGATGTTGGACATTGTATAAAAGGAATTCCCCTTAAGTAAGTAGATGCAACAAATCCACCTAAATCTCCAATTACTCCTCCACCTAAAGTTAATAATAAATCACTTCTAGTTACTTTAAAATTTAAAAGTTCATCATAAACCTTTGGTAAAGTAAAAAAGGATTTAGTTTCCTCTCCAGCTTCTAAAACCAATTTCCTAACTTCATATCCTAAAGATTCTAAATTTCTAACAACACTATCTCCATAAAATCTATCAACATTTTTATCTGTTAAAACAAAAATCTTATTACCTTTAAATACTTCTTTTACCTCACTAGCTATATTGTTAAGTATTCCCTTTTCTATAATTATATCATAACTATTAGACTCCAAATCCACAGTTAACTTCATTAAAAAACACCTCTTTTAAATGTAAAATTTAAAATTAAGAGTTAAGAATTATAGAAGAAATTCAGCTAAAGCTGAATTTCAACAATAATTTTACATTTTTCATTCTTAACTCTTCATTTATTATAACTCTCTTCCAACTGCTCCTGCAATTGCTCTTAATTCTTGAATTAGGGTTTCGTAATGATCTGGTCTTATTGATTGTGGCCCATCGCAAAGTGCTTTTTCTGGGTTGTTATGAACTTCTATTATAAGCCCATCTGCTCCTACTGCTATAGCTGCCTTTGCAAGTGGAGATATCATAAATCTCTTTCCTGTTGCATGGCTTGGATCTACTATAACAGGTAAATGGCTTAACTTTTTAACTGCTGGTATAGCACTTAAATCTAATGTATTTCTTGTGTATGTTTCAAAAGTTCTTATTCCTCTTTCACAAAGAATTACATTTTCATTTCCTCCTGCCATTATATATTCTGCTGACATAAGCCATTCTTCTATTGTTGCAGATAAACCTCTTTTTAGTAGTATTGGCTTTCTAGTTCTACCTAATTCAGTTAATAAATCAAAGTTTTGCATATTTCTTGCTCCAACTTGAATAACATCAACATCTCTTTCAAAAACCTCAACATCATATGGAGACATAATTTCTGTAACTATTGGTAATCCTGTCTTTTCCCTTGCAATTTTTAAAAGTTCAAGTCCATCATGTTTTAAACCTTGGAAACTATAAGGTGAAGTTCTAGGTTTGAATGCACCACCTCTTAAGAAATTTGCCCCTAATTTCTTAACTTCTTCAGCTATAAACGTTAATTGCTCTTCACTTTCAACAGAACATGGTCCTGCAATCATAGAAATTTTATTTCCACCAATCTCTTGTCCATTAACATTTATAATTGAATTATCAGGATGGAATAATCTATTAGCCTTTTTAAAAGGCTCTTGAACATGCATAACCCTTTCAACTATATCATTTGCTTCAATCTTTAATGGATCAATTTTACTAGTATCACCTACAAGTCCTAATATAATTAAGTCAGATCCAATTACAGGATTTACTTTTACACCCTGATTTTCTAATTCCTCGCTTAATCTTTTTATTTCTTCCTCTTTAGTTTTTGGTTTTAAAATTATTATCATGAATAAAGCCCCCTTATTTATTGTTATATTAATAAAGTGTTAAAGTATCATATCAAGGTTCCGTCGCAAGCTCCAAGTAACCTTGCTACGATATTTTAACACTTACAAACTTAATGTTGAAAATTATAAAAATATTATTCACAAGGTAACATTTTTATAATTTCTAAAGAATTAAAAAAGAGAACTCCAAGGAGTCCTCTTATAATAATCACCATATATCTACAAAAAAATATATAAATTTATATTAAAAACTCACCTGAAAAGAATTATTCTTTTTGCAAAACAAATAGCCAGCGCTAAATAAAAAGCCCCAGAATATAAAATAAAAAAAGCTATTAAATTTTGCTAATATACTTGCAATTCTTTTCATAAAATTCTCCTATAATTTAAATTCTTTTTTTATAATTATACCAAATAAAACCATATTGTCAATATTTTTTGAATATTTAAAAACTTGTGCGAGATTGCAAAGCAATCTTTAAATGTAGAATTAAGAATGTAAAATTAAGGTTGTTTTGCATAGCAAAATTTAATTCATATTGGTGCAAAGCACCTTTTAATCAAAAATCCAAAGGATTTTTTTCCTTAATTCTTCATTCTTAATTTTTAATTTTTCATTTTAAAAATGTTCGCATTTTTATAAAATTGGTGCTATTAAACTAATAAGTGCTTCTTTTATTCTTATAATTCTTCCTCTATTTTGGTATTCTTCTAAAGTTACTAAGTTGCAGTTTTCTATATCTTTTTCAAATATTCTTTCTTGCTCTTTAGCAACTATTTCATCAAATATAATTGCATTTATTTCAAAATTAAGTTGAAAGCTTCTTATATCTAAATTTGCTGTACCTATACTTGAAACTTTTCCATCTGCAACTATGGTTTTTGAGTGAATAAAACCTTTCTGATATCTATATATTTTTACTCCACATTCTAAAAGTTCTCCCATATTAGCACTTAAAATCCATTCCATAAAGAAATGATCTGGTTTTCCTGGAACCATAATTCTAACATCTATTCCTGATAAAGCAGCAATTTTTATTGCTTCTTTCATAGGTTCATCTGGTACTAAATAAGGTGTTTGAATATAAACATTTTTCTTAGCATTATTAATAATTTTCATATATGCATGTTTAATATATTCTTCCTTATGGTCAGGTCCTGAAGATATTATTTGTATTCCAATATCTCCATATTCTTTTTCATTTATAAAATATTTACTATAATCTTTAAGTTCACCTTCTGATGCATAGTCCCAATCTAATATAAATCTTTTATTTAATTCATTAACAGCTTCTCCTTGAATCCTTACATGAGTATCTCTCCAAAAGTCAAATTGATCTCCTTTATTTACATACTCATCTCCTACATTGAATCCTCCAACATAGCCAACCTTACCATCTATAACAACTATTTTTCTGTGGTTTCTAAAATTTAAACGAATATTCAAGTAAGGTAAAATTCCTGGAAAAAACACATGAAATTTTATACCAAGGCTTCTTATATATTTTATTTGTTTTCCTCTTAAGCTTTTAGATCCCATTCCATCTACTAATAATCTAACTTCTACACCTTCATCTACTTTCTTTTTAAGTTCATCAATTATTTTTTTTCCTAAAGAATCTAATCTAAATATATAATATTCAATATGTATAAAGTTCTTAGCTGCTCTTATGTCTTTTATTAATCTCTCAAATTTATATTCACCACTTATAAAAGTTTCAATGCTATTTCCAGTAGTGTATACAGCTTTTGAATTATTATAATTCATCTTAATAAGCTCTATAAATTCCTCTGATATGTTTCCATTTCTCTCTTCTTCCTTAAATTTCTCTCTTAATTCCCTAGATTTTCTTTCATCACTACCCTTTTTTTCTTTAAATATTTTCTGTCTACTTAAATTTTGACCAAACAATAAATATAGTATAAATCCTATTCCAGGCAATATTAATAAAATTAATAACCATGCCCATGTTGTATTAGGTTCTTTACGTTCTATAAATATTAGTGACAAAGCTGATGTAATATTAATGGCATATGCTATCATTAATAAAACCGATGCTTCCATTTACTCCACCTCACTCTCTATTTTAAGAATCTCTCTATGTTAGATTATACTTTATTTTATCGATATTTAAAATAAATAGTCTATTTTTAATATCATCTTTATAGTAAAAAAGTGTTAAACCGTCGCAAGCTCCAAGTCACCTTTCTATGATATTTAACACTTCAAACTAAAGATTTGAAATTACAAGGTTTATTCAAAAGCTAATATTTTTATAAATAGTCTAAACAATAAAAAGAAAGTAGTGAAACTTTATATAATTTCGCTACTTTCTTGTAATTTATTTTTCTAAAATTAATATTTCATATGATTTTAATTTTATTTTACCACTATATTCTTTTCCTGTTATTAAATCTTTTAAAATATAATTTTCAAGATCAACTTCTTTTTCTTCATTTAAATAATTTTGAAGGAAGAAATATTTTTTATTATCATTTTCTCTAGTTGAAACTGATATTCCTTTTGGTAAATTTATATTTAAATTTCTCTCTATCTTTAATTCATTTATTAGCTCCTTAAAGAATTCCTCATTAAAGCTTTCTTCCATTCTAGAGCATATATAATAAGCTGTGCCTTTTCCAAAATTATTTTTAGTTAATGCAGGTCTTCCCTTATAGAAGTCCTCATTATACTCTGCTAAAACTTCTGCTTCTTTTACATGAACTAAATCGCATATTTCAGTACATTTATATGATTTATTATTTTTATATAATGTAACTTCATTATTTTCATATTCATATAAAGCATCAACTTCTTCACTTCTTAATCCAAATACATCCATAAGATTTCCTGGGAATCCACCAAGGTAACAAAGATCTGTATCATTTACTATACTTGAGAAGTATGTCATTACAAAATTGCCACCACTTTTTACATAGCTTCTAATCTTATCTTGAAAATTATCTCTAGTCATATAAAGTATTGGTGCAACAACTAATTTATATTTATCAAGATTAGACTCCATATCAACAAAATCAACATTTATTCCTTGTTGCCAGAAGACTTTGTAGTAATCCATAACTATATCAATATAATTTAATCCTATATTTCTTGGACCTTGTGAATCATTTAAAGCCCACATATTTTCCCAATCATATACTATTGCTACATCCGCTTTTACATTAGTATTAATTATTTCTTTAATAGATTCTAAAGTTTCTCCAACTTCTTTTACATCATTAAATACTCTATTATCTTCTTTTCCATAATGATCTACTACTGCTCCATGTAGCTTTTCGCTTGATCCTCTACTTTTTCTCCATTGGAAATATTGAACTGTGTTAGAACCATGAGCTATAGCTTGTAATGATGCTAGTTTATGCATACCTGGCTTTTTAAGCTTGCTAACCCTTTGCCAATTAGTCATACTAGGTGTACTTTCCATAAGCATAAATGGCTTTCCTTTTATACTTCTCATAATATCAAAATAAGCAGCTACTCTATATGCAACTTCTTTATTATCTTCACTATGCCACTCTGGATATGAGTCATAAGATACAACATCTACATAATCCTTAAACTTAAAATAATTTAATCCTTCATAATAATACATAAAATTAGTAGTTGCAGGTATACTTGGATTATACTTTTTAACTGTTTTTATTTCATGATTCATAAAATCTATAGTTCTATCAGTTACAAACCTCTTCCAATCTAAATTCAAAGCATGAACTTGATTTTCTCCTATAGGTGATGGACTTTCTATTTGATCCCAAGAAGTAAATGTATGGCTCCAGAATGTTGTCCACCATTTTTTATTTAAATTATCTAAAGTTTTATATTTTTCTTTAAGCCAATTTCTAAATTCATTTTGGCAAAGATCACAATGGCATTCTCCTCCAAATTCATTAGAAATATGCCACATAATAACTGCTGGGTTACTCGCATATCTTTCTGCTAACTTTCCATTTAAAATCGCTGTTTTTTCTCTATATACAGGTGAAGTATAACAATGATTATGTCTAAATCCATGAAGATTTCTAACTCTAGTTTCAGATACTCTTAAAACCTCTGGATACTTTTGTGATAACCATGCTGGTCTTGCTCCACTTGGAGTTGCAAGTATTGTACTTATTCCATTTTCATATAAGGTACTTATAACTTTATCAAGCCATTCAAAATTAAATACTCCCTCTTCTGGTTCAAGAGCTGCCCAAGAAAATATTCCAACGGACATAACATTGCAATGTGCCTTTTTCATAAGCTCAATATCTTTTTCAAATATTTCAGGATAATCAAGCCATTGTTCTGGATTATAGTCTGCTCCATGTAAAAATTCATTAAATATCTTTTCCATTAACCTCTCTCCTTTTACTATTTAACTGATCCAACAATACCTTCTACAAAGTTTTTCTGCATCAAGAAGAAAATTAATGCTGATGGTATTGTGGTAATTATTATTGATACCATTATCATACCATAATCTGGACTATAAGCCGTTGCTAAAGATGATATTAATAGAGGCAACGTTCTTTTATTTGGACTTTGTATTGATATTAATGGCCATAAAAATGAATTCCAATAATTCATAAATGTTATTATAGCTGCTGCTGCATAAGTTGATTTCATTGTTGGTATATAAATCTTGAAAAAGGATCCATACTCTCCTACCCCATCAACTCTTGCTGCTTCTAGTATTTCACGTGGAAATGCTTGTGTATTTTGTCTAAAGAAATAAATCAAAAATGCAGTAGATACACTAGGTAAAATCAATGCTGCACTAGTATCTAATAATCCCAGTCCACTAAAAAGTTTAAATAAAGGTATCATAATTGCTGCAAAAGGCATCATCATTGACAACATAACAAATCCCATTACCTTTTCACTTGTTTTTGTTTTAAATATTTCAAATCCATAACCTGCCATAGAGCAAATAACAAGAGTTAAAATAGTACCAAAAAAAGCTACTTTAAGTGATATCATTACCCCAGCCATTACATCAACATTATTAAATAAATTAGTTATGTTATTTATAAACTCTCCACCAAATGAAAGTTTCCCCTTTGTAATGTCTACTGAGGAATTAGTTGCACCAATAATCATCCATAAAAATGGAAAAATTGATAATGCTGATGCAGTAATTAAAAATATATATGAAAAAATTTTACTTCTCTTACTCATTTTTCTCACCTGCCACTTTACTTTGAATTATTGCTAAAACTGCTACCATAAATACTATTGCATAAGAAACTGTTGCTGCATATCCAAAGTTAGGAGTATAAACAAAGGATAAATTATATATATATTGAGATATAGTCATGGTTGCATTTCCAGGCCCACCAGCTGTTATGTTCATAGCTTCATCAAACAGTTGTAATGTACCATTTGTAGATGTTATTACTGTAAATAAAATTATTGGTTTTAACATCGGAACTGTTATTTTAAAGAATTGTCTTATTCCTGTAGCTCCATCAACTTTAGCTGCTTCATAAATACTAGTATCTATATTTTGCATTGCTGCTAAATAAAACATCATATTATATCCTGTCCATCTCCATGTTATAGCTATAATTATTACTATCTTTGCCCAAAATGGATCTAACAACCAAGCAATGGGCTGATCTATCACGTTTATAAACATTAAAAACTTATTTACAACTCCATCTACTGAAAATAAACTTTTAAATAATACTGAATAAGCTACTAAAGATGTTATACAAGGTAAAAATATTGCTGTTCTAAAAAATCCCTTAAACTTTATATATTTATTGTTTAATAAATTAGCAATAATTAATCCTAAAATAAGCATAACAGGAACTTGTATTACTAAATAAGTTAAAGTATTAAATACAGATTGTTTAAAAACTGGATCACTAAATAATCTAATATAATTATTTATACCATTAAACTGTGTAGATAAGCCTTTTCCAGATTGAAATGATAAAATAAGTGCCTTTACCATAGGATAAAAACTAAATAATACTATTAATAATGTTGGAAGTAATATAAACTTCCAAGTATTTATATTAATTTTTCTTTTCTTTTTAATAATTAAATTATTCT
This sequence comes from Clostridium gallinarum, assembly GCF_014836325.1. Taxonomy (GTDB): domain Bacteria; phylum Bacillota; class Clostridia; order Clostridiales; family Clostridiaceae; genus Clostridium; species Clostridium gallinarum. The sequence goes on along the minus strand of NZ_JACSQZ010000044.1, from coordinate 3,866 downwards.
GCATAAAGTCCACCACCCTAAATCGTCTTTTTATAAATGGGAGCTGCCTAAGACAACTCCCATTTATAATTAAAAATTAAGAATTAATAATGTAAAATTAATGATGTAATTTGTGCCAAATTACTATTTATTTCTCAAAACTCCTTCAGGAGTTTTTCCCTAAATTCTTCATTTTACATTCTTCATTATTCATTCCTATTGTACTTGTTGTTCAAATAAACTTTGCATAGCTTCTAAAGACTTATCTATATCTCCACCATTTACTATGTTTGAGAACTCAGTTTTTAAAGCATCTTTTGCTTCTTGAGTATACATACCTATAGTTATTCCTGGTACTTCTTTAGACCATTCTGAGAATATTTGATAAACTTTTTGTCCACCAAAGAATTCTATTTCCTTAGAATATGCTTCACTTGTAAATGCTTTTGTATATGATCCAACTCCACCATTATTAGTTAAGAATTCAGTATAAAAATCACTATTTCCTCCAATAGTTTTTGCTAAGAAATCTATTGCTAAATCTTTATTTTTTGATGACTCTAATACCATCCAGCTAGAACCACCTTCATTTGAGGCATTCTTAGCACCATCTATATTACTTAATCTTGGAATAGGCGCAACTCTCCATTTACCTGATTGATCTTTTGAATCCATTATAGTTGGAATTTGCCATACTGCAGAAATTACTGTTGCAACATCACCATTATTAAAGCTACCAACAAATTCGCTCCATCCAGTTACTGGTTTTGCTATTCCAGAAGTAGATAATTCCTTAAATACTTTTAATGATTCTATTAAAGCTTCATTTCCAACAAAGTTAGCTTTATTATCTTTTGTTGTAAACCAAGAACCAGCTGAGTTTAAAATTATTGGAATTAATGTATCTTCATTTGGATTAACTGTAAGCATATCCTTTCCAGTTTTTTCTTTAACTACTTTACCAATTTCAATATATCTTTCCCAAGTTATATTCTCTAAGTCTTCTGCTTTAAATCCAGCTTCTTCTAAATAATCACTTCTATAAAACATTCCTGCTGATCCTATATCAAAAGGTATTGCATATTGTTTTCCGTCTATAGTAATCCCTTCAACTTTATACTGAGAAAAATCATCATAATTAATTTTTCCAGATAAATCTGCAAATGCTCCCTCATATGAATTAATATATTTAGCTATATTTATATCATTTGCCAAAATAAAATCTGGCAAACCACTTGTAACTCCCGATACTAAATTCGTATTAAGTTTTTGCTCTAAATCAGTTTTTGACATATCTACTATTTCTAAAGTAAAATCTGGATTATCCTTTTTATAAAGATCTTCCGCTATCTTTAAAGCTGCTCCATTAAAAGATTGGTCCCAACACCAAACTACTAATTTATTTCCTTCACCTTCAGTAGTATTATCTTCTACAGCTTTACTTCCACATCCCGCTAAAATTGTAGTTGTTACTGTAAGTGCCATAATTGTACTTAACAATTTTTTAATTTTCATATTAATACCTCCAAATTCTCTTTATGTATATATAATAACAGCTCTCCTATGTAAACGTTTAGTAAACATTATTGTTCTTTTGCTAATATTTTATAATTATATATTTTCTATTAGGAATTTTTCATATAATTGATACTTTTTCATGTATTGCTATTTGTTTTCTATACAATTTAAATAGGAGATAGTAAAATCTAACTATCTCCATTAACATATATCTTTAAAAAATATCATTTGATTTATAAATTCTATTTTTCTTTTTTATTTATAGGTATTTTGATAGATACAATAGTTCCATAATCTTTTTCACTAACTATCTTAACTCCATATTCTTCTCCATAAATAAGCTTTATTCTCTCATCTACATTTTTTATCCCTATACCACCTTTTAACTTTTTACTTTTAATCTTATTTATATCTGTTTCCTTCATTCCTATCCCATTATCAATTATTTCAATAACTATAAAATTAATATTTCTATTTATAAAAACATTAATTTCTCCACTATTTTTTCCTGTAAAAGCATGAAAGAAAGCATTTTCTATAAATGGCTGTATTATTAATTTAGGAATTAATATATTTTCACAATCTTCATTAACCTCAAAGGTAACATTAGTTGATGCTCCAAACCTTAATTTATTAATATAAATATATTGTTTTAAATTTTCAATTTCAGATTTTATTGTAGACATTTCTTCAGTGGTTCCTATAGTATTTCTTAAAATAGAAATTAATGCATCTATAGTTTTATCTACTTCATTTATTTTTTCACTTCTTGCTAAATACTTTATAGTACTTAAAGTATTATATAAAAAATGTGGATTTATTTGCATTTGCAAAGCATTTAATTCAGCTTTTCTTCTTTCTTCCTCTTCTGAAATTAAGTTCTTTACGTAATAATCTATCTCTTTTACCATATCATCATATGCATTTGTAAGAACTCTTATTTCATAAGTTTCATTCATATTATTTTTATTATATATTAAAGGCTCTAGAGTTCCTTTAGACATTAAATCTACTAATGATAATAAAGGTTTGGAAAACCTATATGATATTGTATATATACATATAAGCATCAATAATAGACTTACGCCAATTATGAAAATCATATAATATTTTAGATTATTTAAATTATTTGATACAGCATTATGATTTATATCAGCTACAAAATAAGCATCAAAAAATGGGATATAGTTAGATATTAATGTATGACTATATTGTCCTTTTCTTATTTGAATAGTTTTACCGTTTTCATTTAACTTACACTTTTCTAGTAAATCATAATCATAAGTAGTTATCTTATCTATTTCATTACTTGACATAACTTGTCCATCAGATGATATTAATATAAATGTCATACCATCATTTAAATACTTTTCATACATACTATAAATATATCTTTCATCAATTACTAAATACATATGACCATATAGTTTTGATTTATTATTTTTATCTATTAATGGCTTAATTGCTAAAAGAGAATTTTTATATTTTACCGACTTAATATTTGAAGTATCTGCTATCTTATATCCTATATTATTTTCACTTTCTATATCTAACTTATCAAAAACATCTTTAAGTTCTATATCCCAATGTAATGAGTTAGTTGAATAATACATAGAATTAGTTCCAACTGCAACAATATGTGAATTTGTAGATGTTAAGTATTCCTTATTAGATTCCATGTAGTTCCCTAAGGATACTACCATATTAAACTGTTTTACACTATCATCTATAGGTTCGCTTAAATACTCCCTAAATATTTCACTTTTACTTATTTTAGTTAAGGCTTGTATTATTTCGTAATTATAATTCACCAAATCTTTTTGAATAAACTCGTAATTTTTTCTAAAGTTTTTTATAGATTGATCAACAATTATTCTCTTAGATATATTCACTGTTAATAATGTAAGTATAAAACAAATTATAGATATATATATACTACTAATCCAAAGCAGTTTATTAAAAATACTATCTTTTCTTATCATTTATTTTTACCAACCTTCTATACTCTGTAGGGGTAAAAGATGTATATTTTTTAAATATTTTAGAGAAATAATTATGCTCTGAAAATCCAACCATTTCACTAATATCTGCTATTGGTATTTTAAAATCCTCTAAATATATTTTTGCTTTCTCAACCCTTATCTTACTTATATAAGAACTTAAATTTTCATTAGTTTCATTCTTAAAACAATAAGATAAATAATTATAATTTATGTTTAAATCCTTCGAAATTGTAGCAACTGATATTTCATTTCTATAATTTTTATCAACATAATCTTTAACTATTTTTATTATATATGTATTATTTTTTGAATTTAAACTATTTTGTGATAAATCATCTATATACTTAAAAGTATCTATTACAATAT
>NZ_JACSQZ010000043.1 GCF_014836325.1 Clostridium gallinarum | reverse complement strand
GTCTTATATAATATCCTCGTAAATGATAATAAAAACAAAAAAACAAAGTAATTTACAAAAATATAGATTATATATAAAATTTAATTTATATATAAAACAAAAGAAAAGGTAGGTATTTAAAATGAATATACTATTGATATTACTTATTTTGATTATTATTTTAATAAGTATAAATAGAAAAAGAAAGAAAATTAATCCAGGAGAAAAAGAAGTAAAAGATATATTAAGTAGAATAAAAGGATATAAACTTCTTAATGATATAATGATTAAAAGTAACAATGGTACAAGTCAAATAGATCATATACTTATAGGGAAAAAAGGTATCTTTGTCATTGAAACAAAAGATTATAGTGGAATGATATATGGAGATGAGTATTCTAGAGAATGGACTCAAGTGATAAATTCAAAAAAGAATAAATTTTATAATCCAATAAGGCAAAATTATGGACATATTAAAACTTTAGAGAAACACATAGATAGAAAGAATATTTTTATTTCTATAATAGTTTTTACTAATAAATCTACTTTAAAAAAAATAGAAACTGACACTCCTGTTATCCAAGTAAAAAAACTAAAAAGATTTATTAGAAAATATAAATCTAATAATATGTTAACTAAAGAAGAGATAGATAATATGTATAATTTGATAAAAAAAAATAATATTAATAGCAATAGAGAAAGAAAAAAGCATGTAAAAAGAATATCAAGAATTATTTCATAAAAGTGTGAATTTTATGGTTCACACTTTTTTATACTAACTTCACCAGAAGATAGTAATCTAACGCTACCATCTTCCATTTTTACTTTAAGTTTGCAATCATCATCAATTTCTAGTACTATAGCTTTTTCAAAATTATTTTTAGAATGAATAATTATATTTTTTCCTATTAATAAGGATCTCTTTTTATATGAGTCTATAAATGACCTATTTTCAATATTTTCATAATAAACCCAGAATCTATTTAAAATTTCTGAGATAAGCTTACTTCTTATATTTTCTAACAATGGAGTATCATTATCTAATATACTTGTTGCAATATCTTTAATTTCATCTGCAAATCCTTTTTCAGGTTCTTTGACATTTATACCAATACCTAAAATAACATAATCAACCATTCCACTTTCAAAATCCATAGATGCTTCTGTTAATATTCCACATACTTTTTTATTATCACAATATATGTCATTAACCCACTTTATTTTAGTTTCTTTATTACAAACTAAATCTATAGATTCTGAAACAGCAACAGCTGCAGCAATAGTTATAAGAAAAGCATTTGATGCATGTAATTTTGGTCTTAATACAATACTCATATAAATTCCTGTTCCTTTAGGTGAATAGAATTTTCTATTAAATCTACCACGGCCCTTAGATTGTTCCTCAGCAATAATTATTGTACCTTCATTTGCACCCTTAATTGCAAGTTCCTTAGCTAAATCATTAGTTGAAGTTATGGTTTTATAGACACTAATATTAAAATTTGTTGTATTTTTATTATTTAGGTATTTAGTAATACTTTGAGGAGATAATATATCAGTATCTATCGAAAGACAATAACCTTTATTTTTCACTGCTAATATATTGTAACCTTCATTTTGTAATATTCTTATTGATTTCCAAACAGCATTTCTACTTACAGAAAGATTTTTTGCTATTTCAGTGCCTGAGATAAAATCTCCCTTATTATTTTCTAATACATATAATGTTTTATTTTTTACACTCATATTTTCTCCTATAATATAATTTTTTATAAAAATATTATAACATAAACATTGTCAACTTTTAATTAATGATTGGTTGACTAATGTTTTGATATAAATTATTATATAAATATATTTCCAATACGATTATTTTCCAAAGGTATATTGTATTTGTAGAATTAGAAAGTGAGAACTTAATATGAAAATAAGAAATTTGACAAAAGTATCAATTTGTATAGCAATAATTTGTATATCATCATATATTGCTTTTCCATTACCATTTACGCCTATAATGATTACTGCTCAAACAATAGCAATTAATATAACTGCATTAATTCTTAAACCTAAAGAATCATTTTTAGCAGTAGCAGTATATATTTTCTTAGGTATTTTTGGGTTACCAGTTTTTTCGGGTGGGACAAGTGGCTTAGGTAAATTATTTGGACCAACTGGTGGATTTATAATAGGCTTTCTGATTGTATCACCATTAATTAGTTATTTAAAGGGAAAAAACAATAATTTTAAAAGATATTTAACCATAACTATATTAGTCGGAATGATTTTTTTATACGCAATTGGATCTATATATATGAGTATGATACAAAATATAGGTATAATATCAGCATTATCATTAGCGGTATTTCCTTTTATAATAGGAGATTTTTTTAAATGTTTTTTTAGTGTAATAATAGCAATTAAATTAAATAAAGTTATTGAATAGATAAAAATATAAAGCATTGAGTAATCACTGCTTTATATTTTTATGGAGAATATTTATATAATATAGGTTAATTCTTTAGAAAAAAACAATAAATTAAAGATAATAAGACTTAAATTATAAATTACAAGGAATTATGTCCAAAATGTTAATTTTTTTTAAATATATTGATGTGGACATTAAAAGTTTAGGAGATTATAATAAGTTGAAGTAATTTTATGGCAAGTAAATAAAGGAGATAAATAAAAATGAATAAAAAAATTACTGCAGCATCTTTACTCGTAGCATTAGGAATAGTTTATGGAGACATTGGTACATCACCATTATATGTTATGAAATCAATGTTAGGAGTAAACAATGGATATGTTTCTAAAGGATTAATATTAGGGGGAGTATCTTTAGTCTTTTGGACATTAACATTACAAACAACTATAAAATATGTATTGATAACACTAGAAGCAGATAATAAAGGTGAAGGAGGAATATTTTCTCTATATACATTAGTAAGAAAGAATGCTAAGTGGTTAATAATTCCTGCTGTTGTTGGAGGGGCTTCCTTACTTGCAGATGGAATGATAACTCCACCAGTAACCGTAACATCTGCTATAGAAGGGTTAACATTAGTTTTTCCTATTGAAACTAATGGGATAATTATAATTGTAATTAGTATATTAACAGTATTATTTTTACTTCAAAGATTTGGAACAGATGTAATTGGAAAGATGTTTGGACCAATGATGGTAATATGGTTTTTAATGTTATTTGTATTGGGATGTACTAATATTCTACAATATCCTCAAATAATTAAAGCATTAAATCCCTATTATGGAATACATTTATTGTTTACAAGTCCTAGAAGTGTATATATTCTAGGGGCTGTATTTCTATGTACGACTGGTGCTGAAGCTTTATATTCTGATCTTGGACATTGTGGAAGGAAAAATATTCACTATACGTGGATATTTGTTAAAATATGCTTAGTAATTAATTATTTAGGACAAGGAGCTTGGCTGCTATTAAGAGAAGGAAAAGTAATTGAATCAAATCCATTTTTCCTAATTATGCCAAATTGGTTTGTAGTTACAGGAACTATAATTGCAACTATAGCAGCAATAATTGCTAGCCAAGCTTTAATTACAGGATCATTTACTCTTGTGTCAGAAGCAATAAAGTTAAATATGTTCCCAAAGCTTAAAGTCAGATATCCAAATGATGATAAAGGTAAAATTTATATACCAGCAGTTAATTATTTATTATATATTGGATGTGTATTATTAGTTCTTAAATTTAAAAAATCAGAAAATATGGAAGCTGCATATGGTTTGGCAATAACTATAACTATGTTAATGACAACTATATTATTAAATCAATATTTAAAATATAATAAAAAGAAAAAAGCTATTTCTATTATTGTATTTATAATTTTTATACTTATTGAAGGAAGTTTCTTATATGCAAATTTATTTAAGTTTATTCATGGAGGATATGTAACAATTATAATTTCTGGAGCACTTATTTTCTTAATGTATATTTGGATATATGGTACCAAGATAAGAAAAAGATTTAGTCAATATGCATCTATATTAGATTTTAAAAATAATTTAGAATCATTAAAAGAAGATGAAGAGCTTCCTTTATATGCTACAAATCTTGTATATTTAACAGAATCTCAAAATTATAAAGAAATAGAAAGCAAAATTATTTATTCTATTTTTAATAAACAACCTAAGAGAGCAAAATTTTATTGGTTTATAAATGTGAAAGTAACTGATGAACCATATACTACAGAGTATAGTGTAAAAACTATTGTTCCTAATGAAGCTTTCAGTGTTCAATTCAAACTTGGATTTAGAGTAGACCAAAAAATAAATGTATTTTTACATCAAATAATACAAGATTTAGTTAGAACTGGAGAAGTAAAATATAATCCTAAAGATTATATGATAGCTTATAATGGAAGATGTGTAGTTGGAGATTTTAAATTTGTACTTTTAGAAGAAACACTTTCAAATGAAAGTGAACTATCTAGATGGGATAACTTTATAATTAGTACAAAACTTTTAATAAAAAAGGTAACTGTATCTCCTGCAAAATGGTTTGGAATAGATACAAGCATTGTTAAAATAGAAAAAGTACCAATAATAATTGGTAATAAGGAAACAATAGTATTGAAAAGAATAGATTAATTAAAAGAATAGGACTACGATTAATATTTTCGTAGTCTTATTCTTTTATTATATTATAAAAATGATATAATAAAATAAAAGATAATATTTATTATTTAAAAATAAATATCAATATTAGTATAATAATGATTTATATGTTAAAAATATATAAGAACTATTTAATGTGAAAGGAAGAAAAATGAAAGAAAATGATATAAATTTTAATTTTGATAATAGTTATTTAAAGCTTTCAGATTTATTTTATACAATTCAATACCCTAGTAAAGTTACAAAACCTAAATTAGTTATGTTTAATGATAGTTTAGCAAAAGAAATAGGATTAAATTCAGAGGCTTTAAAAAGCTATAGTGGTGTTGAAATACTAGCAGGTAATTCAATTTATGAAGGAAGCACTCCAATTTCTCAAGCTTATGCAGGACATCAATTTGGACATTTTACAATGCTTGGAGATGGTAGAGCTATATTATTAGGAGAGCACATAATAAATGATAAAAGACTAGATATTCAATTAAAAGGAGCAGGAAGAACACCTTACTCAAGAGGTGGTGATGGAAAGGCAGCACTTGGTCCTATGCTTAGAGAATATATTATAAGCGAAGCTATGTATGGACTTAAAATACCAACTACACGTAGTTTAGCTGTAGTAGAAACAGGTGAATCAATAATCAGAGAAAAAATAGAACCAGGAGCAGTTTTAACTCGTATAGCATCAAGTCACATACGGGTTGGTACTTTTCAATATGCAGCAAGATTTACAAGCTATAAAGATTTAAAAGCTTTAGCAGATTATACTCTAGAAAGACATTATAAAGAAGGGTTAGAAAAAGAAAATCCATATTTATATCTATTAAAAGAAGTGATAAAAAAACAAGCAAGTTTAGTATCTAAATGGATTCAAGTTGGTTTTATACATGGAGTTATGAATACTGATAATGTCACTATAAGTGGAGAAACAATAGATTATGGTCCTTGTGCATTTATGGATACTTATAATCCTAATACAGTTTTTAGTTCTATAGATTATCAAGGAAGATATGCTTATGCTAATCAAAGATATATTATTGCTTGGAATTTAGCACGCTTTGCTGAAACTTTAATACCGTTATTAAGTGATAGTGAGAAAGAGGCCATAAATTTAGCTCAAAAAGAAATTTCAAAATTTGATGAAATATATAAGGGAAATTATATTTTAGGAATGAGAAAGAAGTTAGGTCTATTTACTAATATAGAAGAGGATGAAAATTTAATAAATGACCTTTTAAATTTAATGAATAAATATGAGGCTGATTATACAAATACTTTTAGAAATTTAACCTTAGGAAAAAAAGACGATATTATAATGTTCGAAACAGAAGAATTTAAAAAATGGAATAATAGGTGGAAGGAAAGATTAAGTAAAGAAAATAAATCTGAAGAAGAAATAGTTAAACTTATGAAAAGTATGAATCCATCAATTATACCAAGAAATCATCGTGTAGAAGAAGCAATAGAAGCAGCAGTTAAAAATAATGACTATACTGTAATTAATAATCTTTTAAATGCTTTATCTGATCCATTTGATTATATAGAGGATAAAGAAGAATACACTAAACTACCAAAACCAACTAATATTCCTTATAGAACATTTTGTGGAACATAAAAATAATAATCAATAAAAGAGGTAACCATAATTATGGCTACCTCTTTTTATAATTTACATATTTTAGTTTATAAGTATAATTGGTATAGTTAATAAATACTATATTATTTTTAAGATTACTTTAAGTTTAAAGGTGTATAATACAGAAACATAGTATTGGGAGGTTAACATAATATGAGTACAATAAATATAGGGAATAAGTATGGTAGTAAAACTATAAATGCTACAAATAACAATAATAATTCAGAATTAAATAGTTTAATAAAAGAAAAAGAATCTTTAGAAAAGGATATTCAAAGCTTACAAAAAGAAGCAGCATCTAGTAGTGGAAGTGAAAGTGAAAATTTACAAACACAAGTACAATCATTACAATCACAAATTTCTAATATTGATAACCAAATAGCTAAGATACAAGCAGAAAAAAAAGAAGATATTTCTAGTGAAAATCTTTTAAATGATTATAATAAAATAAAATATCCTTCAGATAAACTAGATGATCCTAAAACTTTAAATATTACCCTAAATAAGTTAGATAAAAATATAAAGTTATTAGAAAATGAAATTATATTAGGTAAAGCTAGGGGAATAGCTTCTGAAAATAAGGATACTATATTATCTAATATAAAAAATAATATAAAAAATATTAATTCTAAAATTGAAGAAGTAAATGGAGACGAAAGTAAAATAATAAATAATGATATTGAGTTAACAGGTAATTTTGTAGATAGAGAAGCTTAAGATTAATACATAGGTTCATTTTAATATTATAAGAAAAACACCAAAGCAATAAAATTTATTAGATTTGGTGTTTAATATTTTATAATTATAAGGTATTCTAATTTCAGGTAATAGCTTATATTTTAGGTAAGAAAATATTTTCTCCAAGTGGCAAATCTGAATTTGGTAAATCATTAATATCTATTAGAAATTTTGAAAAATTATCTACATTATAGTCAGGATAATTTTCTTTAATTAATTTATACCAAGTATCCCCATTTTTTATTAGATATAATTTTCCTGAATAAAAAGTATCATAAGGGATTTTAATAATAGTGTCAATTTCAACTTCATTTAAATCAATATTAGGATTAAGTAATTTTAGATATTTATAGCCAGTTTTATAATTACAGGTACTTTCAAATTCCCTAAGTATTTGACTAATAGTATCACCTTTTTTAATTTTATAATCTATAGTAGAAACTTCTGTAATATACGAATCTATTGATAATATTTTGATAGAATTAGATTCAGATATTTTATTATCTATTACTTCTACTTCATTATCTACGACTTCATCAATATACTCTTCTTTTTCTATATTATCTTTAGAAAAATTTTCTTCATTACTTTTAAAAGATTTTTCTTCATTTACAAATTTTTCATTACTTAATTCATTATTAATAGGGATGTTTGTATTTTCTTTATATTCTTTATTTTCATAATTAATATAATGATTATTTAAAGTAGCAGAGTTTTTTGAGTGAGTTATAAAAATTCTGTAGCAAATAAAAAGAATTGGAATCAAAATTAGAATTAATAAGCATATTTTTTCTTTATTATTTTTCAAGTTTAAACCTCCTATAATTATCTTAGCTTGATTATTAACAAGTTTGTAATGTAATATTCAAATAATTTGTATAAAAATATTAAAATTTATTATTATTTTTTATTTAATTAAAAGAAATAACTGATAAGTTTAATAATGTATTGAAAACATAATGATATATATATATAATTGTAAGTACAATATTGAAAGAGGTAAATAAGATGAAAAAGACAGTAAAATATATAGAAATTTTTGAGTTTTATAAGGAAAAAATAATAAATGGAGATATGAAAGTAGATGAAAAGCTTCCAACAGAACAAGAAATAGGTGAGATTTTTTCTGTAAGTAGACATACAGTTAGACAATCTATATTAGAGCTTGAAAAAGAAGGTTACATATATAGAGAGAAAAGTAAAGGAGCTTATGTAAATAAAATTGATAAATCTAAAAAAAATAAAAATAAAGTTGTAATTGTAATAACTACATATATAACAGAATATATATTTCCATACTTAATTAAAGGTATACAAGAGGTGCTTAATAGCAAAGGTTACGATATTCTATTATTAAGTACTAATAATGAAAAAGAAAGAGAAAGAGAACAATTAAAAAAATTATTAGAATATGATGTAGTTGGAGCAATAATTGAGCCAACTGCAAGTGCTTTAGGAAACACAAATTTGGATTATTATAATAAAATAAAGAAAAATAATATACCATATTTAATGATAAATGCAACTTATAATAAGGAAGAACAGTCCTATGTAATAATGAATGATGAAAAGGGTACATATGTACTTACAGATTATCTTATTAAGTTAGGTCATAAAAAGATAGCTGGTATATTTAAAGAAGATGATATGCAGGGATTGGAAAGAAAAAGAGGATATATAAAAGCACTGAAGGAAAATAATATAGAAATAGATAGTACAATAATTGGAGACTTTAAAACTTATGAGGAAGACTTTTATATTAATGCTTTTGCTAAGAGTTTATTGACTAGAAAGGATAGACCCACAGCCATAGTATGTTATAATGATAAAATTGCAGTTAAAGTAATTAAAGTAGCTAAAGAAATTGGATTAAGTATTCCTAAAGATTTATCCATAGTGGGATATGACAATGATGAAACAATAGCAGAAATCTTTGATTGTGGAATAACAACAATTTCACATCCTAAGGAAGAGTTAGGGAGAAAGGCAGCGGAAATGTTATTACTATTAATTAATGGAAAGAAAGAAAAAGTTTCATATATATTTGAACCGGAAATAGTAGAAAAAAATAGTGTTAAAAATTATAAAAATTCATAAAATAAATTTATTCTACCTAGATAATAACCATAATAGTATTTGAAGAATATCAGAGATATTAAAAATCTCATAGTATAATATTTTAAATATTTATACTATGGGATTTTTTTTTATAAAATTTTCAGAAATAACTTTTTTTATAATTAAAAATAAATAAAGAGTAGATTTAAAATATTGGAAAAATTCTAACAAAAAAACATTTACAAACATAGAAACATTTGGTAATATTAAATTGTACGGTATATAAATTTGAAATTTAAAATTGTATGCACAAAATGGTGAGAGGGAATTTTAGAAAATAAATTTACCTAAAAAATAGATAAGAAAAAATGGGAGGGATTAAGGTGTTAGAGAATTTAAAAAAAGAGGTTTTTAAGGCTAATTTAGATTTAGTGAAACATAATTTAGTTGTATTAACTTGGGGAAATGTAAGTGGGATAGATAGAGAAAAAGGACTTATAGTAATTAAACCAAGTGGAGTAAGCTACGATAAAATGAAAGCTAGTGATATGGTAGTAGTAGATTTAGAAGGAAATATAGTAGAAGGTGATTTAAGACCATCCTCAGATACACCAACCCACATTGAATTATATAAAAAGTATCTAGATATAGGAGGAGTCGTTCATACTCACTCATCATTTGCCACATCTTGGGCACAAGCTAAAAGAGATATTCCTTCATATGGAACAACTCATGCAGATACATTCTATGGTCCAGTTCCATGTACAAGATCTTTAAATAGTGAAGAAATTAAAAACGAATATGAAAAGAATACTGGTTTAGTAATTATTGAAACATTAACAGATAGAAAAATTGAAGAGTTAAGTGTACCAGGGATAATTATTGCAAGCCATGGACCATTTGCTTGGGGGGAAAGTCCAAGTAAGGCTGTTTTAAATGCAGTAGTTTTAGAAGAAGTAGCTAAAATGGCAATGAGAACTGAAAATTTAAATAGTGAAATTACACCAATACCTTCAGAGTTACAAGATAAGCATTATTTTAGAAAACATGGAACAAATGCTTATTATGGACAAGACTCAATAAAGATAAAATAAGTAATAAAGTAAGATTAATTAAAATATTTTAAATATGAGATCTAATATATAGAAAGTTTTTTAGTGTATATGTAAATAATATACGTATAAAATTTGGAGGATAATAATGAGAGAAATAGAAATGAAAAGTATCAATACAATAAGAATGTTATCAGTAGATCAAATTGAAAAAGCAAAATCAGGTCATCCAGGAATATGTATGGGTGCAGCACCTATGATATATACATTATTTAATAAGCATATGAATATTAATGCGGAAAATGAAAAATGGTTTAATAGAGATAGATTTATCTTATCAGCTGGACATGGATCAGCTCTTTTATACTCAATGTTACACTTAAGTGGATTTGATGTATCTATTGATGATTTAAAACAATTTAGACAATTAAATTCAAAAACTCCAGGGCACCCAGAGTTTGGATATACTTCAGGAGTAGAGGCTACAAGTGGTCCTTTAGGACAAGGTATTGCTCAAGCTGTAGGTATGGCAATGGCTGAAAAACATTTAGCAGCTAAATATAATAAAGATGGTTTAGATATAGTAGATCACTATACTTATGCAATAGTTGGAGATGGGGATTTAATGGAAGGTGTTGCTAATGAAGCAATATCTTTAGCTGGACATTTAGGATTAGGAAAATTAATTGTTCTATATGATTCAAATGATATTTGTTTAGATGGAGAACTTTCAACTTCATTCTCAGAAAATGTGATAGATAGAGTTAAAGGTATGAATTGGCATACTATTAGAATTGAAGATGGAGATGAAAATATTGAAGCAATATCAGCTGCAATAGAAGATGCTAAAAATATAACAGATAAGCCAACATTAATAGAGATTAAAACAACAATTGGATATGGTTCACCTAATAAAAGAGGAACCAATGGAGTTCATGGAGCACCTTTAGGAGCTGATGAATATGAAAAAACTAAAATAGGTTTTAATTGGAATTATGAACCATTTAATGTTCCTAATGAGGTGAAAGAAGACTTTAAAAATAACCTTATAACAAGAGGAAAGAAAAAAGAAGCAGAGTGGAATGAGTTAATTAATAAATATAAAGAAGCTTACCCAGAAGAATATAATAGTTTTATATCTTCAATTAGTGGAGAATTAAATATTAATTTTGAAGAAGTATTACCAAAGTATGAAAGAGGTAAATCAGTTTCAACTCGTAATGCTTCAGGATTTGCAATGAATGCAATTGCAAAAAGTTATGATAATTTCTTTGGTGGTTCAGCAGACCTTGCACATTCTAATATGACTTATTTAAATGATCAAGGAGACTTTAGAAAAGATACTCCAGAAGGAAAGAACATTTGGTTTGGAGTTAGGGAATTTGGAATGTCTTCAGCTGGTAATGGAATAATGCTACATGGTGGATTAAGAGCATTTGTTTCAACATTCTTTGTTTTTAGTGATTATTTAAAACCTGCATTAAGAATGTCTGCAATTCAAAAATTACCATTGGTATATGTATTAACTCATGACTCAATAGCTGTAGGTGAAGATGGACCAACTCATGAACCTATAGAACAGTTGGTAGGACTTAGAGCTATACCTAATGTAAATGTAATAAGACCAGCAGATGCTCATGAAACAAATGCAGCTTGGCAAATAGCATTAGAAAATAAAGAAACACCTTCAATATTAGTGCTATCAAGACAAAATATAAATGTAAATGCTGAATTTAATTGTGTAGATTATGTTAGAAAAGGTGCATATATAATTTCAGAAGCGGCACAAGCTCCAGTAGCTCAAATAATAGCAACTGGATCAGAAGTAGATTTAGCAATAAATTCGCAAAAAGAATTAGAAAAGCAAGGGATATACGTTGACGTTATATCAATGCCATGCTTTAGATTATTTGATATACAAGATGAAGCTTATAAGAATAGCGTATTAAAACCAGGGGTTAAAAAGTTAGCTGTAGAAATGGCATCATCATATGGATGGCATAAATATGTTGATGAAGTATTATGTATAGATACATTTGGTGCATCAGGTAATGGTGATGAGGTAATGAATTTCTTTGGTTTTAACAAAGAAACTGTAATAGATAAAGTGAAAAAATTAATATAAAAAGCTTAGTAAGGGGTATATTTAAGGATGAGTTTAATAAATTATTAAATTCATCAAATAAAGAGTAGAGGGGAGATGATGAGTCATGAATAGTTTAAATAAAGTACGACAAATAATAGAATCAGGAAAAGCTGTTCTAGGAATTGAACTTGGATCAACAAGAATAAAAGCAGTTCTTGTTGATCAAGTAGGAACAGTTATTGAAACAGGAGGGTTTGACTGGGAAAATAGTTTAATTAATGGAGTTTGGACATATTCTTTAGATGAAGTATGGAAAGGAATTCAAGAATGTTATAAAGACTTATCAGAGAGAGTTAAGGAAAAATATGATGTAAGACTAAATAAGTTATCGGCTATGGGAGTAAGTGCTATGATGCATGGATATCTTCCTTTTGATAAAGAAGGAAATCAATTAGCTGAATTTCGTACATGGAGAAATACCTTTACAGGACAAGCTGCTAATGAATTAACGGAATTATTCCAATATAATATTCCAGAGAGATGGAGTATTGCACATTTATATCATGTTATTTTAAACAAAGAAGAACATGTAAAGAATATAGATTTTATTACAACTTTAGCGGGTTATGTTCATTGGAAACTTACAGGCGAAAAAGTAATGGGTGTTGGAGAAGCCTCAGGAATGTTTCCAATTGATATAAGTAATAAAAATTATAATAAAGATATGATAGAAAAGTTTAATTCATTAATTTCCTCTAATAAATACTCATGGACATTAGAAGAAATTCTTCCAAAGGTTCTAGTTGCAGGAGAAGAAGCAGGAAAATTAACAGAAGAGGGTGCATTACTTTTAGATCCAACTGGAGAGTTAAAAGCAGGAAGTAAACTTTGTCCTCCAGAAGGAGATGCAGGAACTGGAATGGTAGCGACTAATAGTATTGCTAAGAAAACAGGAAATGTATCTGCTGGGACTTCAGCATTTGCAATGGTAGTTCTTGAAAAAGAGTTATCTAAATTGCATAAACAGTTAGATATGGTTACGACTCCAACAGGAGATTTAGTAGCAATGGCACATTCAAATAATTGCACAACGGATATTAATGCTTGGATGGAAATATTTAATCAATGTTTGGGAGTATTTGGAGTAAAAGTTACACCAGGTGAATTATATAAGAATTTATTTGAAAAAGCTTTAGATGGAGATGATGACTGTGGTGATCTAATGTCTTATTGTTTCTATTCAGGAGAACATGGAATAGGATTAACAGAAGGATGCCCTATGTTTTTACATCCAGCAAATTCAAAATTTAATTTAGCTAATTTCATGAGAGTTCAATTATATACATGTTTTGGTGCAATGAAACTTGGTATGGATATTTTAACAAAAGAAGAAAATGTTAAGATTGATAAAATTCTTGGTCATGGAGGAATATTTAAGACCAAGGGTGTTGCACAAAATATTTTAGCGGCAGCTATAGGGGCACCTGTAGTTGTAATGGAAACTGCAGGAGATGGTGGAGCATGGGGAATTGCATTATTAGCATTATATCTTGATAAAAATCAAGAAAATAATTCTTTAGAAGATTTTCTAAACGACACTATCTTTAGAGATGCAGATGCAGTAAAAGTAGAACCAAATCAAAATATGGTTATTGGATATGAAAGATTCATAGAAAGATATAAAAGTGGATTAAGCATTGAACAAGAGGCCGTAAATTATTTAAAAAATAGAGTTTAGAATTTAGAATTTAGAATTTAAATGTGAATTTATGGGAGGAAAGAAAGTTATGAAAATATTTATAGATACCGCAAATATAGAGGAAATTAAGAAAGCAAATAATATGGGACTAATTGATGGAGTTACTACAAACCCTTCATTAGTAGCAAAAGAAAATAGAGACATGATAGATGTAATAAAGGATATATGTGAAGTTGTAGATGGTCCTATAAGCGCAGAAGTTATAAGTTTAGATACTGAAGGTATGCTTAAGGAAGCAAGAGAACTTGCTAAAATGCATAAAAATATTGTTGTAAAAATTCCAATGACTTTAGAAGGACTAAATGCTGTAAGAGTTTTATCAAGAGAAGGAATAAAGACAAATGTTACATTAGTGTTTAGTGTTCATCAAGGTGTTTTAGCTTCAAAGGCTGGAGCAACTTATATTAGTCCTTTTGTAGGAAGATTAGATGATATAGGTTTAGATGGAATTGATCTTATAAATGATTTAATAATAGCTAAACAAAATTATGGATTTAATACGGAAATAATAGCTGCAAGTATAAGAACAAAAGAGCATATTTTACAATGTATATTATCAGGTGTTGATATAGCTACTATACCATATGCTCAAATTGAAGCTATGGCAAAGCATCCACTAACAGATGCTGGAATTGAAAAATTCTTAAGTGATTTCAGTAAATCACAAAAATAATTTTAAATATAATTTAGGAGGAATCAATATGCTAAAAGTTAAAGAATATAATTTCTGGTTTGTTACAGGAAGTCAAGACTTATATGGTGAAGAGGCATTAAAGCAAGTTGCAATTGATGCACAAGAAATCGTTAATGGATTAAATGGACAAGAAGAGATTAAATATAATATAATTCATAAACCAACAGTAAGAAATTCAAAAGAAATATATGAAGTTTGTAATGCAGCGAATAATGATGAAAATTGTGCAGGGATAATAACATGGATGCATACATTTTCTCCAGCTAAAATGTGGATTAGAGGGCTATCTATTTTAAATAAACCTCAATTACATTTCCATACTCAATTTAATAGAGACATTCCATGGGAAACTATGGATATGGATTTTATGAATTTGAATCAATCCGCACATGGTGATAGAGAATTTGGATTTATAAATGCAAGAATGGGAAATAAAAGAAAAGTTGTAGTTGGACATTGGGAAGATAAAGAAGTTCATAAGGATATAAATAAATGGATGAGTGTTGCAACTGCATTTGTTGAAGGACAAAGTATAAAAATAGCTAGATTTGATGATAATATGAGAAATGTTGCAGTAACTGAAGGAGATAAGGTTGAGGTTGCTATAAAACTTGGTTGGACTTGTGATGCCTTTGGAATTGGGGACTTAGTTCAAGAAATTGAAAAAGTTACTGATTTAGAAGTTGAAGATTTAATGAAAGTATATGAAGAAAAATATGATATTTGTGAAGAAGGAAAAGTTGAAGGTAGTGTTAGAGATTCTATAAAGTATCAAGCTAAGATTGAAATTGCATTAAGAAGGTTCCTAGAAGAAGGAGAATATACAGCATTTACAACTAACTTCCAAGTATTACATGGAATGGAGCAATTGCCAGGCCTTGCAGTACAAAGACTTATGGAAGATGGATATGGATTTGGTGGAGAAGGAGATTGGAAAACAGCTGGTCTTGTAAGACTTATGAAAATAATGTCAAACAATGTTGGAACTTCATTTATGGAAGATTACACTTATCATTTTGAACCGGGTAATGAGTTGATATTGGGAGCACATATGTTAGAAGTTTGTCCAACAGTAGCTATTGATAAACCAAGAATAGATGTAAAACCTTTATCTATTGGAGATAAAAAAGATCCAGCTAGATTAATTTTTAATGGTCAAGCAGGAAGTGCTGTTTGTGCATCATTGATTGACTTAGGTGGAAGAATGAGACTTATAATAAATGAAATAAATGCTAAAGAAGTAGAAAAAGATTTACCAAATTTACCTGTAGCAAGAGTAGTTTGGACACCAGAACCATCATTAAAAGTTGGAGCTGAAGCTTGGATATTAGCAGGAGGAGCTCATCATACTTCATTTTCATATATAGTTAACTCAGAACAATTATGTGATATTGCAGATATGTATGGATTAGAATCAGTTGTTATTGGGAAAAATACTAATATAAGAGATTTTTCAAATGAATTAAAATGGAATAGCGTTTATTGGATGTTAAATAAATAATAAGTATATAAATAATAGTTTAAATTTAATTATAAAGTTAAAATAATTACTTGCTTCAAAAAAGTAATAAGAGGTGAATAAATGGCTAAATATATAATAAATGCTGAGAAAAAAATTTCGAAAATAAGCAAAGAAATATATGGACATTTTTCAGAACATCTAGGAAGGTGTATTTATGAAGGAATATATGTAGGAGAGAATTCTGATATTCCTAATGTAAATGGTATGCGAAAAGATGTTGTACAAGCTTTAAAGGAAATTAAAATACCAGTTTTAAGATGGCCAGGTGGATGCTTTGCTGATGAATATCATTGGAAAGATGGAATTGGCCCAAAAGAAAATAGGAAAAAAATGATAAATACACATTGGGGTGGAGCTGTAGAAGATAATAGCTTTGGAACTCATGAATTCATGGAATTATGTAGACAACTAGAATGTGAACCTTATATAAATGGAAATTTAGGTAGTGGAACAGTTCAAGAAATGGCTGAATGGGTAGAATATTTAACTTTTAATGGAATATCTCCAATGGCTGAACTTAGAAAGAAAAATGGACATGAAGAAGCTTGGAAGGTAAAGTATTTTGGAATTGGTAATGAAAATTGGGGCTGTGGTGGAAATATGACGCCGGATTTTTATGCAAATATGTATAGAAGGTATCAAACATATTGTAGAAATTACTCTGGTAATAAATTATATAAGATAGCATGTGGTCCTCCTGATAATAACTACAACTGGACAGAAGAAGTTATGAAGATTGCAGGTAATTATATGGATGGTTTAAGCTTACATTACTATACCTTTCCAGGTGGTTGGTCTAATAAAGGTGATGCTGTAGAGTTTGATAGTGAGTGTTGGTACAAGACATTAAACAAGACTCTTAAGATGGATGAATTTATAAAAAATCATATAAAAATTATGAATAAATATGATAAGGAAGAAAGAGTGGCTTTAATTGTGGATGAGTGGGGAAGCTGGTATGATGTAGAAAAAGGAACAAATCCAGGATTTTTGTATCAACAAAATACAATGAGAGATGCTGTTATTGCAGGTATTAATTTAAATATTTTTAATAAGAATTCGAAAAGAGTAAAAATGGCAAACATCGCTCAAATTGTGAATGTTCTACAATCTGTTATTTTAACAGAAGGTGAAAAGATGATATTAACACCAACCTACCATGTATTTAATATGTATAAAGACCATCAAGAAGCAACTCTTTTAGAAAGTTATATTGAAACTAAAGAAATAGGATTAGAAGAGGAAAATTTAGTGCCTAATCTACATGAATCAGCTTCAATAGATAAATATGGAAGAATAATATTTACTATTAATAATTTATCTATAACAGATGATTATAAGATAGAAACAGGATTACTAGGTAAAGAACCTAAAATGGTTACTGCAAATATATTGAATAATGAAATGAATGCTTGTAATACTTTTGAAAATCCTAATATGGTTAATGTTAAAGAGTTTAATAATTTTAAAATAACAGAAAAAGGATTGAACTTTACAATTCCAAAATGTAGTGTTATGAGATTTGTTATTGAATAACTAGAAATAAAAAATAATATCAATTTAAATACAAGATGTATAAGAATTGATATTATTTTTTATATTAAAAGTTATTTAAAATTATTAGAAGTTGAGAGGTGAATATATGGAAAAAGTAATATTACTAAATGGAATTTTTAAAGACTCAGAAAATAAAGGAAAAGAATATTTGCTTTATTTAGATGTTGATAGATTAATCGCACCATGCTATGAAGCAATTGGATTAAAACCTAAAAATAATAGGTATGGAGGCTGGGAGGAAAGAGAAATAAGTGGTCATTCTCTTGGACATTATCTTTCAGCTTTATCATATATGTATTTAGCAACAGAGGATGAACAAATTAAAGAAAGATTAAATTATGCAATAAATGAGTTAGAGTATTTACAAAATATAGAAGGTGATGGATATATAAGTGGTTTTAAGAAAGATTGCTTTAATAAAGTTTTTTCTAAGGACTTTAATGTAACAAGGTTTGAATTAGGAGATAGTTGGGTTCCTTGGTATAGTATCCATAAAATATATTCAGGACTTTTGGACGCATATAAACTAACTAATAATGAAAAGGCTTTAGAAATATTAATTAATTTATCTAATTGGGCGAAGAGAGGATTAGATAATTTAACACAAGCTGAATTTGATAAGATGCTTTATTGTGAACACGGTGGAATGTGTGAGGTTATGGGATCATTATATGAAATAACTAAAAATAAAGATTATTTGAATTTAGCAATAAAATTTATAGATAAGGAAATTATATATCCTCTTATGATTGAAAAAGATGAGCTTGAAGGAAAACATGCTAATACTCAAATACCTAAAATTCTTGGTATTGCAAAACTTTACGATATTACAAAAGAAGAAAAGTATAAAAAAGCAAGTGAATATTTTTGGAATATAGTTACAAGTAAAAGATCTTACGTAATTGGTGGAAATAGTATAGATGAGCATTTTGGAAAAAAAGGAAGTGAAACATTAGGTGTTACAACTGCAGAAACATGTAACACTTATAATATGTTAAAGCTTACAGAGTATTTATATAAATGGAATCATGATTCTAAGTATATAGATTATTATGAAAAAGCACTATATAATCATATACTCGCTTCTCAAGATCCTATAAGTGGAATGAAAACATATTTTGTATCTACTAAACCTGGACATTTTAAGGTATATTGTACACCTGATAAATCATTTTGGTGTTGTACAGGAAGTGGTATGGAGAATCCAGGTAAGTATAATCGAAATATATATTATATAGATGAAAATAATATATATGTAAATCTATTTATAAGTTCAAGTATAAAATTAGAGGGTAAAAATTTAAAAATAAATCAAATTACAAATTTTCCAAAAGAAGAAAAAACAAAAATTATAATTGAAGAAACAAATAATTCAAAGTATGGGATAAAAATAAGAATTCCATATTGGTTAAAGAAGGATATAAAAGTCAAGATTAATGGGAATTTAGTTGAGTTCAAAAAAGAAAAAGGATATATTTCTATAAGTAAATTATGGAAAAAAGGAGACGTGTTAGAGATTAATTTAGATATGAACTTACATATCTATAAATCAAAAGAAGATGAAAATAAAATTTGTTTTATGTATGGACCTTTAGTTTTAGCTGGATCATTTGGTAAAGAAAATTTTCCAGAAAGTGATATAATAGAGGATCATTTAAAGTTAAATCATTATAAAGCAATAGAAGTGCCTATTTTAATAAGTGAGGATAATAATTTATTAAAGAACATTAACAAAATAGAAACTAATAATTTAGAATTTGAACTTAATTTTAATAACGAAAATAAGGATTTTAAAGTAAAATTAATACCTTTTTATGATATTCATCATGAAAGATACGCAATTTATTTTAATAGTATGACAAAAAATGAATATAAGAATAGAGAATTTTTAAACGGGAAAGAAAAAATAAAAATTACAATAAAGGCAAAAGAAAATTTATCAACAGGAAAAAGATTTTCATCTAGATTAACAAATAAGAAGATAGGATAAGGAGAAAATGAATGAATAATTTCTTTAAAAAGGGAGTTTCATATTTAGTTATTATGGGAATGGCTTTAAGTGCTGTTGGATGTAATTCAAAAGAAGAAAAGGTAGATATAACTTTCGAAAATGCTTCTGTTCATGACCCTGCAATTATAAAAGTTCAAGATACTTTTTATATAACAGGTTCTCATATGGCAGAAGCGAAATCAAAAGATTTAATTAATTGGACAAGCATCTCAGATTCAGTTTCAAATCAAAAATTGTTTGAAAATATAAAAACAGAATTAAAGGATGCTTTAGAATGGGGGAAAACATCAACATTTTGGGCAAGTGATTGGATAAAACTGAATGATGGTAAATATTATTTATATTATTGTGTATGTGAAGGATCATCTCCACAAGGGGCCATAGGGTATGCTGTAGCTGACGATATAGATGGACCTTTTAAAAATTTAGGATTAATAGTAAAGTCTAGTGGAGAAGAAGAACTTAAGTATAATGATGAAAATGGTGAAGAAAAAATATATGATTCTAATGTAAATCCCAATGCAATAGATCCAGCTGTTTTTTATGATGCAGATGGGAAGCTTTGGATGATGTATGGTTCATATTCTGGTGGAATTTATATTCTTGAGTTAAATCCTAATAATGGTTCTGTAAAAGAAGGACAAGGAACTTATGGGGAAAAAATACTCGGTGGATATCATTCTGAAATAGAAGCACCGTATGTTATTTATAGTAAAGAAACAGGATATTATTATTTATTTCTATCCTTTGGAGGATTAACCTCAGATGCTGGATATAATATGAGGGTTGCTAGATCTAAAAATCCTGATGGTCCTTATTATGATGCGATGGGAAATGATATGATTGATTGCAAGGGGGTAAGAGGCAAATTTTTAGCAGCACAAAATGAATATATAATGAACTATGGTAATAAGTTATTTGGAAATTTTAGATATCCTTTAAGTGAAGAAAATGAAAATTCAATTTTAGATCCATCAGATTTGGGGTACGTTTCAGCAGGTCATAATTCAGTTTACTATGATGAAGAAACAGGAAGATATTTCTTAATATTTCATTCTAGATTCCCAGATTCAGGAGAATCACATCAAGTAAGAGTACACCAAATGTATTTAAATGAAGATGATTGGTTTGTAGTTTCTCCATATAGATATACAGGAGAAAGTATTGATAAATATAATGAAAAAGATATTATAGGTGAATATAGTTTTATAAATCATGGAAGAGAAATATGGGATATAGTAAATGAATTTAGCGATGTAACTTTCAAAAAAGATGGAACTATAACAGGGGATATTGAAGGAACATTTGAATTTAAAGAAGAAAATAAAGTAGATATAAATATAGATGGTGAAATATATAAAGGAGTTTTTGTAAAACAATATGATATAAATAGAAAAGATTATACAATGACTTTTACTGTTATGGGAAGCAATAATGGTATAGCATTATGGGGAATAAAAAAATAAAATAACTAAAAAAATATTTTAATAAAGTATATAATAATTAATTTTGTAAAGCTTAACAACAGCTACTATTTTATAATAATATAAAATAGTAGCTGTTGTTGGTGTTTGTTTATATTTTTATGTCTAAATAAAAAGAAAAGTTAATAAAAAGATTGTTTATGAATAAATTATATATAAATAAACAAAATTATTTTAGATAAATATAAAATAATTCATTGACTGTTATAATAAAAAAGAGTATATTATAAATATAATATAAATAAGGGGTGAGATATTGGCTAAATATATTATTAATACTGAGAAAAAACTTTCTAAAATTAATAAAGAAATATATGGGCATTTTTCAGAACATCTTGGTAGATGTATTTATGAAGGGTTATATGTTGGAGAAGATTCCGATATACCTAATGTAAACGGTATGAGGAAGGATGTTATAGAAGCACTAAAAGAAATTAAAGTTCCAGTTTTAAGGTGGCCAGGCGGATGTTTTGCTGATGAATATCACTGGAAAGATGGGATTGGCCCTAGGGAAAATAGAAAAAAAATCATTAATACTCACTGGGGTGGAGCTGTAGAAGATAATAGCTTTGGAACTCATGAGTTTATGGAATTGTGTAGACAACTTGAATGTGAGCCTTATATAAATGGTAACTTAGGCAGTGGAACAGTTCAAGAAATGTCAGAGTGGGTAGAGTATCTAACTTTTAATGGTGTATCTCCAATGGCTGAGCTTAGAAAGCAAAATGGACAAGAAGAAGCATGGAAAGTTAAATATTTTGGAGTTGGAAACGAAAATTGGGGTTGTGGTGGAAATATGACACCAGAATTCTATGGAAATATGTATAGAAGATATCAAACATATTGTAGAAACTATCCAGGAAATAAATTATATAAAATAGCTTGTGGACCTAATGTGGAAGATTATAATTGGACAGAAGGAGTGATGAAGGTAGCGGCAAACTTTATGGATGCTTTAACTTTACATTACTATACTCATCCTGGTGGCTGGTTAAATAAGGGACCTGCAAGAGATTTTGATGATAATACTTGGTACATTACAATGAAGAAAACTCTTAAAATGGACGAGCTTATAAATAATCATTTAGAAATAATGAATAAGTACGATAAAGAAGAGAGAGTAGATTTAATTATAGATGAGTGGGGTAGCTGGTATGATGTAGAAGCAGGAACAAACCCAGGATTTTTATATCAGCAAAACACTATGAGAGATGCACTTATTGCAGGTATTAATTTAAACATATTTAATAAACATTCAAATAGAGTAAAGATGGCTAATTTAGCTCAAATTGTAAACGTATTGCAATCTGTTATACTAACAGAAGGAGAAAAAATAATATTAACACCTACGTATCATGTATTTAATATGTATAAAGATCACCAAGAAGCAATGCTTTTAGAAAGTTATATTGAAACTAAGGAAATAGGTTTAGAAGAAGAAAATTTAGTGCCAAATCTACATGAATCATCATCGATGGATGAAAGTGGTAGAGTTATTTTTACTATTAACAACTTATCTATAACTGAAGATTATAAAGTAGAAGCTGAATTACTAGGAAAGAAACCTATAAAAGTTAGTGCAAGTATACTAAATAATGAAATGACAGCTTATAATACATTTGATAATCCTGATGTTGTAAATATTAAGGAATTTGTAGATTTTAAAATTACAGAAGTAGGAATAAATTTTACTATTCCAAAATGTAGTGTAATGAGATTTATAATAGAATAAAATGAATAGTATTTTTTGTAAAAGATGTCTTATGGACGAAGTTTTAAGTGAAGCTGAATATACGCATATGAAACAATATATAGATTCGATTGATGATTATATAAAAACTAATAAACAAGAGTATGAAAAAAGATTGAATTTATGCAAAGAATGTGATTGCCTGATAAATGGAATGTGCAAACTTTGTGGATGTTTTGTAGAAATGAGAGCAGCTGTTACAAAAAACTATTGTCCAAATAAAAATAGATACTGGTAATAGTAAAAGTATAATTCATGAAAGAGTTGGAGGAAATATATGGAAAATATTTATAGAAATCCAATTGTAATTCAAAGAGCAGATCCTTGTATATATAAGCATACTGATGGATATTATTATTTTACAGGTTCAGTTCCTGAATTTGATTTAATAGAGCTTAGAAGAGCTAGAAAAATAGAAGAATTACAAGATGCAGAAACTTTTGTAGTATGGAGAAAACATGAAGAAGGAGAAATGAGTCAATTAATATGGGCTCCAGAAATTCATTATATAAATAATAAATGGTATATTTATTTTGCAGCTGCTCCAGATAGAGTTGTTACAGGAATAACATTTAATCACAAAATGTATGTAATTGAATGTGAAGATAAGAATCCTTTAATAGGTAAATGGGTAGAAAAAGGCAGAGTAGAAACAGGATGGGATTCATTTGCATTAGATGCAACAATTTTTGAGCAAAATGGGAAATTGTACTACGTATGGGCGCAAGAAGATGTAAACATAGAACCAAATTCACATTCTAATATTTATATAGCCGAAATGGAGAATCCATGGACTTTAAAAAGTAAAGCAGTTTTGTTATCAAAACCAGAATTGGATTGGGAAACTAAATTATATTGGGTAAATGAAGGGCCTGCTATTTTAAAGAAGAATGGAAAAATATTCTTAACTTATTCAGCAAGTGCAACAGATGAAAATTATTGTATAGGAATGCTTTCAGCTGATGAAAATAGTGATCTTTTAAATCCTAAATCATGGAGAAAATCTAGTAAACCTGTTTTTAAAACTTCTTATGAGAATAAACAGTATGGTCCTGGTCATAATAGTTTTACAGTTTCAGAAGATGGAAAACTAGACTTGTTAGTTTATCATTGTAGAAACTATTTGGAATTGAAAGGGGATCCTTTATCAGATCCGAATAGGCACGCAAGAGTTGAAGTGATTGAATGGAATGAAGATGGAACACCAAGTTTTGGAGTACCATCAAAAGATATTAAAGAATTTAAAGTTTAATCTTTTAAATAAATTTAAATTTTAAAGGTATAAAAGAATAATTTTGGCTTTGGGAGGAGAAATTATGTTAAAACGATCAAAAAGAATTTTCGCTATACTAGCTACTGCTGTTTTATTAGTTGGCTGTGGTAGTGGAACAAAAGGTGAAGGAGCAAAGACAGCTGATGGAAAGAAAGAAATAACATGGATGTGTTATGGACAACCTCAAGAAACAGAAGTTTATGAACAAGTTATAAAGAAATTTGAAGAAAAGTATCCAGATGTTAAAGTAAAACTTGTTTCAACAACTCAAGATCAGTATGGTCAAAAAATTCAAGCGGCAATGGCTTCAAATACTATGGCAGATGTAGTCTACATGGGACCTGGAGATGTAAAGGCTTGGGTAAACTCTGGAAAAATGTTGAATTTAGATGAATATATATCTCAAGCAGAAAATGATGGTATTCTTGATTTAGATGATGTTTGGGAACTTGCTTTAAAGAAGTATAAATATGATGGTGATATAATAGGACAAGGAAGTTTATATGCTTTACCAAAGGATGTAGGTCCATTTGGATTTGGGTATAACAAAACTTTGTTTGAAAAGTTAGGAATTCCATTGCCAGATAAAGAAAAGCCATATACATGGGAAGAATTTATGGAGGTTTGTAAAAAACTTACTAATGAAACTGGTGGAGATGATTCATCTTGGGGAACTGGATTAAATGTTAATTGGTCTCTTCAACCATTTGTATATAGTAATGGGGCGGATTGGATAAATGAAGATGCTACTGAAGTTACTGTTACAGATCCTAAATTTGTAGAAGCATTACAATATTTTGCAGATCAAACTTTAAAATATAAAATTACTCCATCTGCAGAGCAAGCACAAACCTTAGATACTTATCAAAGATGGTTAAAGGGTCAATTAGGATTCTTTGCAATTGCTCCTTGGGATATAGCAGCTTTTGAAGAACTCCCATTTGAATATGATATAATTCCTTGGCCAGCAGGTTCTACAGGAGAAACAGCTAGTTGGTTAGGTTCAGTTGGCTTTGGAGTTTCAGCTAATACAAAATACCCACAAGAGGCAGTTAATTTAGCAATATTCTTAGCAACAGATGTTGATGCTAATAAAATGGTTGCAGATAAACAAATACAAGTTCCAAATTTAAAATCATTAGCTAAAGATTATTATTTAAATACAGATAATAACCCTCATAATAAACAAGCTTTTATAGATTTAATAGAAAAGTATGGTAAGCCACTTCCTGGTGAAAGAACATATAATGCTGAGTGGTATAATAAGTTCTTTGAAGGAATACAAGATGTTTTAGATGGTAAAATTTCGGCTAAAGACTATTGTGAAAAGGTTCAACCTGAAATGCAAGCTCTTTTAGATAAAGCTATAGAAAGAGAAGCTAAGGAAAAAGCTAAGAATTAATAATTTAAATATAAGTGTTAGGGAAGAACCCTAACACTTATATTTAATACATGGAGGGGAATTATGGAAGTAAAAGCTAAATCAAAATTTAGATCTGGATATTATGCAAAAGAACGAAGAGAAGGATATTTATTCGTTCTTGCACCTGTATTACAATTTTTCTTATTTGCATTTGTACCGCTACTTTTTTCACTTTATGCGGGATTTACAGATTGGACATCAATAGGAAAAGCAGACTTTATAGGATTACAAAATTTTAAAGATATATTTACTGATGTGAACTTTTGGAAGTCTATATGGAATACTTTGTTCATGATGATAGGAATTCCAATAGGTCTTATATTATCATTATTATTGGCTCTTGCTATGAATAGAGATATTCCAGGCAAAAATACATTTAGAGTTCTTTACTATATTCCAGTTATTTCATCTATTGCAGCTGTCTCAATACTATGGAGATGGGTTTATAATGGAGATTACGGATTACTAAACCAAGTGTTAAGTGTATTTGGAATAGATGGTCCAAATTGGTTAAATAATGAAGCTACAGTAAAACCAGCTATTATGGCAATGACAATTTGGAAAGGTCTGGGGATGTCTATGCTTTTATATTTAGCAGGATTACAAAGTATTCCTAAAGATTTAAAAGAAGCTGCAGAAATAGATGGAGCTAATACATTTCAAATATTTAGATATATAACAATTCCGACCTTAAAACCAGTAACATTTTATCTTATTATCACAGGTATTATAGGAGGATCCCAAATGTTTATAGAACCTTCTATTATGGTTGATAATGGTGGTGTTAATTATAGTGCTGCAACGGTTGTTTATTATTTATGGGATAAAGCATTTAAAAACTATCAAATGGGTTATGCTTGTGCAGTAGGTTGGATATTAGCTATCTTTATCTTTATAATAACTTTAATTCAATTTAAATATAAAGGTAACGAAGTATTTGGAGAGTAAGGGGTGAAATAAATGATAAATATTGAAAAAAATAAAATTATAAATAGTAAAAAAACAAAGAGCATTAGTCGAAAAAAGCAACATAAATTAGTTAATTTTATATTGTTTTTAGTTCTTTTAGCAGGATCATTAGTTATGATAGTTCCATTACTTTGGATGCTATCAACCTCAGTAAAAAACAAATTAGAAGTTTTTGCAATGCCGCCAGTATGGATACCGACAGAAGTAAACTGGATTAAATATTCAGAGATATGGACCAAAGGACCTTTGCTAAGTGGATTAAAAAATAGCTTAATAGTTTGTTTATTGGTTACTACTATAGGTACATTTACATCAAGTTTAGCAGCATTTTCTTTTGCTAAATTAAGATATCCTCATAAGAATACAATCTTTTTAGCACTACTTGGGACTATGATGATTCCTTTTGCAATAATTATGATACCACAATTTATCATCTTTTCTAAAATTGGATGGGTTGATACATTAAAGCCATTAATAATTCCTGGATTGTTTGGTAATGTCAGCATGATATTTTTCCTAAGACAGTACATGCAAAGCATACCAACTGATTTTATTGAAGCCGCAAGATTAGAAGGATGTTCTTTCTTTAAAATATATTATAGAATAATATTACCTTTATCGGGACCAGCCATATCAGCACAAGTTATATTATGGTTTATGGGAATATGGAATGATTATTTAGCCCCTTCTATATATATAAACACACCAGAGAAAATGACTATACAAACAGTTATACAATCATTTAATGCTACTTATGCTATTCAAACAGATTTTCCTTTAATTATGGCAGCATCAATTATGTCAATGCTACCGATAATAATAGTTTTTATAATATTCCAAAAATGGATTATAGAATCGATTGCTATTACTGGTATTAAGGGGTAATTAAAATGAAACTTAAATACCCAAATGAACCAAAAGTAAGAGAAGTTGAACTTAATTTTAATAAAAACGATTTAGATTTATGGGGAACATTTGGAGCTCATGATCCATCAATATTTAAGGATAACGATTTCTATTATGTTTTTTCTACAGATGTTTTAGAAAAGGATTTAATAAATCCTGCTATACAAATGAGAAAATCTAAGGATTTAATAAATTGGGAATATGTTGGGAATGTAGTGAATAAGGTTCCTTTAATTGCTTATGAATGGACAAGAGCAGATGGTATTTGGGCTCCAGAAGTAATAAAGGTTGAAAATAAGTATTATTTGTATTACTGTGCTTCTGTTTTTGGAAAAACAAGATCATGTATAGGGTTATTAGAATCAGACTCTATAAATGGACCATGGAAAGATAATGGTATAGTTATTAAAACTGATTTTAAAGATAATAGAAATGCAATAGATCCAAACTTAATATTAGATAAGGAAGGCAGACTTTGGATGGCATATGGGTCTTTTTGGAATGGAATTTATATATTGGAGTTAAATAGAGATACGGGAAAACCAAAGTTTAAAAATGATTTTGGAAAGCAAATAGCTTGTAGAAGTCATTTAGTTGATGGAGCCATAGAAGGTGCATATATTACTTATAATTCTATCTTCAACAAATATTATCTTTTTGTATCCTATGATTCGTTATTTTCAGACTATAACATAAGAGTAGGAAGATCTGATAGTATTGAAGGCCCTTATGTAGATATTAATGGAGTTGAATTTACTAATATTAATGTTGAAAATCCTAATTATGTTGGAAATAAAATAATTGGTGGATACAGATTTAAAAATAGTTCTGGCTTTATTTCACCTGGACATAATTCAGTACTTAATGATGAGGAAAATTATTATTTGGTTCATCATATTAGAAATGCAGAGAATCATAATAAGTTTTATTTAAATATCAGAAGAATTTTTTGGACTGATGGAGGTTGGCCAATAGTATCTCCAGAAAGATATGCAGGAGAAGAATATCAGGAAATAAAAAAGTGTGAAATTTTAGGTGATTGGGAAATAATTATACTGTATAGAGATTTAAATAGAATAATAGATTCAAAAAGTATTGTTATAAAGGATAATAATACTATATTGGGAGATTTTAATGGATTATGGAGTTTAAACCAAAAAGATAAAATAAAAATTGAATTAAATATTGCAAATAAAAAAGAAGTTTTTAGTGGAAATATGAGTGTAGCTTGGGATTGGGAGTTTAATAAACCAACTATTATTATAACTGCAATTAATGATATAGGAATTTCTTTATGGGGAAAGAGAACAAATTAATAAAATATTTTAAGAAAGTATTAGCAGATTAATGTTAATACTTTTTTGTTAATTAAAATAAAGTGGAGAAAATATACTTCTCCACTTTAATTATATACCACACGAACATGAATTCCTTGATTATAATTTCCAAAATTCTTACCAAATATAGTTAATCCACCTATATGTTTAGCATCATCAGGAACTGATATTTTTAAAGAAATATCACTTCTATAACTTAAATTTAAATCTTCTAATGTTATTTCAGAAATTTTCAATCCATCTATAAAAGTTCCATACTGATTTATAGATAACAACTTTAATAGTCCATATTGATTCCAATTAGGGAACCACCAAGATGGAGTGAATAAACCATTATTGTCTCCAAAATCTCCAGGACTAGTCCAACATCCTAAATTTATATTATTTAATGAAAAATAAATATCTGATGGCCAATCATTACATATTCCAGGAGCTTCAGAACTTATTTCCATTGAAATTTGTATTTCGGATATATTTTGATTTGGTTTTAAATAATTAGGTATTTTATATTCTATGTAACCTTTAGTAAACCAAAGTATAGAAGCATTTATCCTTTTAGGATCAGCAAAATAATTTGGATTATCAACTTCACCAATTAATTTATCTTTACTTGCAATACCACAAGTTGGTTCAATTTCATATGAAGAGTAATGTCCTATAGCTAAATCAATATCGTAAGAATTCTCAATATTATCTAATTCCATATCTACTACTATTTTATTTTCATGCAATGAACAAATTTTTTGTAATCCATGTTTAGCAGTCATATTAGTAGTTACTATAAGTCCACATTCTTCTAATTTTTTAACATGCATTGTTAATGCACCATTAGTTAAATTAAGTTTTTCAGATAATTCATTCATATTTAACTGCTTATATTCTGAAAGTAAATTTAATATATCTATTCTTACTTCTGAGCTTAAAGCTTTAAATAAAGGAACACCATCTTTTAAATTTT
Source organism: Clostridium gallinarum (assembly GCF_014836325.1). Lineage (GTDB taxonomy): Bacteria > Bacillota > Clostridia > Clostridiales > Clostridiaceae > Clostridium > Clostridium gallinarum. The sequence goes on along the minus strand of NZ_JACSQZ010000043.1, from coordinate 430 downwards.
TAATATGTTTCATTTGAATACGGGGATATTATTTTAATAATTACCCCTAACTCCCTTCTAGTTTTATTTCTTTATATAATATTTTTCTATTGCTAAAAATGATTTATTTAAATTATTAAATATTAAATAAGCACTAAGTCCAACTATAAATAAACTTATTAATGAATTTGAATATAATAGAATTAATATACAAAATGATATAATAAGTAAATTTAAAATAGAAATAAGAGGCTTTTTTATTAAAAGATATACTGATAATTTAAAATTATTAAAAAAACTAATTTCATATTTTGAATTTAAAATTATACTATATAGCATTATTAATATATTAAATATAAATAATAGAGTTAATGGAACAGTAAGTATTAGTAGATTTAGGTTTAAAAAAATTATTTTTATATCTAATATTATTATAAGAATGCTTATCAAT
>NZ_JACSQZ010000042.1 GCF_014836325.1 Clostridium gallinarum | reverse complement strand
AAGTGTTAAAGTATCATAGCAAGGTGACTTGGAGCTTGCGACGGAACCTGGATATGATACTTTAACACTTTTTTATTATCTAAATGATATAGAAGAATTTATTTGAAATGTAAAAAATGAATTTTATTGTTGAAATTTAGTTAAATATTAGAAATAATATATAATAGAATAAGTTAAATGTTGTATAAATATAATATAAGGAGGGGATTAATTGAATGAGGTTTTAAGAAAAGAAAAAAAGTTTCTAATAACATTAGATGAATATTATAGAATAAAAAATAAATTAGAAAAGATTTTAAAATTAGATAGCAATAGTAACGGAGATGGATATATAGTAAGGTCCTTATATTTTGATACAATAGATGATACTGATTATGAAAATAAAGATCAAGGTCTTGAGATGAGAAGAAAAATAAGGCTTAGAAATTATGGTGCAAATAGTGATTTTGCAGTTTTAGAAATAAAACAAAAGCAAGGAGAATTCCAAAAAAAGAGATCTTTAAAATTAAGTAAAGAGGATGCTTTTCAGATGATTAATGGAAATTATTCTGTTTTATTGAAGTATAATGAGAGCTTTGCATATGAATGCTATTGTTTAATGAATATGTATTGTTATAAACCTAAAGCAGTTATTGAATATAAAAGAAAAGCTTTTGTAGTAAAGGAAAATAAAATAAGAATAACATTTGATCATAATATTAGGGCAACTGAAAGTAATTTTAATATTTTTGATGAGAGCTTAAATCAAAATTTAATGATGAATACTTTTTTTGTTGTGTTAGAAGTAAAATATAATGGATTTCTCTTAAGCTATATAAAAGATTTATTAAATGAATGTAGCAAAAGTGAATTATCAGTAAGTAAATATTGCTTAGGAAGAACAATAAGTAAACATTATTTATTTTAAGGAGAAAAATTTATGAAAGAAACATTATTAGAATTTTTAAATCAAAGTGGAACATTAAGTTATAATGATATTTTTTCACAGATTTTAGCAGCAACAGTTATTTCTTTATCTATTTATATTTCGTATTGGTATACTCATGAAGGAACAATATATAGTAAAAAATTTAATTTATCACTAGTTGTGTTAACTATTCTAACAGCAACTGTTATGACTGTAATAGGAAATAATGTTGCTCTATCATTAGGTATGGTTGGTGCACTTTCAATAGTTCGTTTTCGTACAGCAATCAAGGACTCCAGGGATGCCATGTATATTTTTTGGGCAGTTGTTATAGGAATATGCTGTGGTGTTGGAGATTATTTAGTAGCAACTATAGGGAGTAGTATAGTATTTGTAGTATTAATTTTATTTGGAAAAGTTAAAAATGAAAATAGAATATTAGTAGTTGTATCAGCTAATTTAAGTCTAGAAAAAGAAATTGAAGGAATTATATTTAAAAGCTTCAATGGTAAGGCTATACAAAGAGTGAAAAATACAACAAAAGATACTGTGGAAGAAATATTTGAAGTAACAAGAAAAGAATATGAAAAAACATTATTAGAGGAAGAAAGTATAGTTAAAAAGATATATAAGTTAGGTAATGTTAATTATGTCAATATAGTTACGCAAAGTGATGAAATCAGTGGGTGATAAATTTGAATAAAAAAATAGTTATGTTTTTTATAATTATATTTATGTGTATATCAGCTATATTATTTTATAACTTTGATAAGAAAGAAAAAAACTTTCGTTATCAACAACATATAGAAGAGAGTAAAATTGAGTATGTAAATGACGAAAGTAATAATATAAAAACACATTTGCCTATTTTATCAATAAAAGTTGATGAAGAAAATATTCCAGGTGAAGTTTTATTAGATTCTAATGGTAATAAATTAATGAAAACTTTAGATAGTCAAGGAAATAAAATGACTTTAGGAGAAATAGAGGTTTATGATAATGGTGAAATAAATACTATTGAGAATAAGGCAGATTTTAAAAGCTCTGTTCTTCTTAGGTATAGAGGAAATTCATCTATCTATTTTTCAAAAAAGGGATATTTATTAAAATTAGTTGATGAAGAAGGGAATAACGTAGATGAAAAAATGCTTGGTATGGCAAAGGATAATGAATGGGTATTAAATGGCCCCTTTTTAGATAAAACTTTAATGAGAAATTATATGGCATATAATTTAGCAGGAATGATTATGGGATATGCTCCTAATGTAAGGTTTTGTGAGCTTTATTTAAATGATGAATACCAAGGATTATACATATTATGTGAATCTATTTCACGTTCAAAAAATAGAGTTAATATAAGCAAATATGACCCTAGAATAAATGAATTTGGATATATTGTATGTTTAGATGATAATGAGGAAGATATAAAAAATATATCAACATTTAGCGAGTATTCATATATAACTGAAAGTGGAAGTGGACTAAAAATAATATATCCAAGTAGAAGTATGATTAATGATGAGGTTAAAGCATACATAGAATCAGATTTTAGTGAATTTGAAAGAGCGTTATATTCCTATGACTTTAATGATCCTAAGAAGGGATATAAAAATTATATTGATGTAGACTCCTTCGTTAATTATTATATATTTCAAGAGTTTATGGAAATAAATGATACTGGATATCGCTCTACATATTTATATAAGGAGAAGGGTGGAAAAATAGTTATGGGACCTGTTTGGGACTATAATAATTCATTAAATAATTACTTTACAGAACTGGATAGTGAAAAAATACAATGTGCTGATAGAGTATGGTATTCGCAGTTGTTGAAAGATAAAGATTTTGTAGATAGAGTGGTTAATAGATATAAAGAGTTAAGAAAAACAATATTAAATGAAGAGTATTTGTTGAATTATATTGATAGTGTGAGAGATTATCTAGGAGAGGCCATAAATAGGAACTTTGATGTTTGGGGATTTAGTTTTGATTCATCTAAATTAAGTGCAAAAGAAAAACTTTATCCAGAATCAAGAAATATAGTAAGCTACGATGAGGCTATAAAGCAATTAAAAGATGAAATAGTCAAAAGGGGAAGATGGTTAGATGACAATATAGATACGTTATATCAATATTGTCAAGATTCTAAAAATAGAGATTTATTGGATTAAGAGAAGGGAAAAGATATGAAAAAATTCTTAGCGATAGTATCTATTTTAATTATTTTTATACTTAGTTATAATTATTTTATTTTCGAAAAGGGATGGTACACAAATATTTTTAATAAAGATGAATTAGAAGTTTTATTTACTTGTAATAATAAAGAGATACAATACAATAATAATAAATTTACTATAAAGGGAATTACTTTGAATTCTAATTATCCTAATTCAGAAATAAGACAGTACTCTCCAGATAAAGAAGATTATTTAACGTGGATAAAGCAAATTTATGAAATGGGAGCAAATACAATAAGATTGGAGGGAATATTGGATTCTGATTTTTATGATGCATTATATGAATTTAATATAAATAATCCAACTCCAATATATATTATTCAAGGGATTTCATTAACAGATTATATAAATAATAATAGTAAAGATGCTTATGATAAAAATTATATAAAAATGCTACGAGAAAGGTCAAAAACAACAGTAGATGCTGTACATGGTAGGAAAACAATAATTTTAAATAAAGGTTATGGATTTGGAAGTTATAAAAAAGATGTTTCAAAGTGGCTTATAGGTTATATTATTGGTGAAGAATGGAATAGTTATACAATAGCATATACCAATAATAAAGAGGATGCTGGATTTAATGGGAAATATTTTGAAACTACGGAAGAGGCTAATGCATTTGAAAGTTTATTGGCTAAGCAAATGGATGAAATAATAGACTATGAAACAAAAAGATATAATCATCAATCATTAATATCATTTGCAAATAGTTCAAATACGGATCCATTTGAGTATGATGAATATTATGCAGGACAATTATCTAAGATTGTATCGCTAGATTTAAATAATATTAAGGCTACAGAAAATCTAAAATCAGGATATTTTGCGTCATATGGATTGGGAGATGTTGTGAGTAACTATTATGATTACTTTTCTATTAATGAAAAAAGTAAAGTAGAGTCTAATTTTAAAGACTATCCAGATATTAAAGAAAATTATTTAAAATTATTAAATAGTTATCATCCTATGCCAGTTATAATATCAGAGTATGGATATTCAACTTCTAGAGGAATAGATTCTAATGATAATGGAGGACCATTAACAGAAAAACAACAAGGTGAACTTTTAGTAAGTACATATAAAGATATTATATTATCAGGATGTTCTGGAGGAATAATAGATTCTTGGAGTGATAATTGGAGCACTAGATCATGGAATACAAGTTATTCGGTAGATGTAAATAATTCTCATATGTGGGGAGATATTCAGACGGAAAATCATGGCTATGGATTAATGAGTTTTGATATAAAAGATTCTGAATGTAATGTAGATGGGGATAGATCAGAGTGGAGTAGTGAAGATTTAATTAGCACAAATGATAGATTAAGTATTTTTATGAAAAGTGATGCTAAATATCTATATTTTATGATATATGGAGTAAATCAAAGTGAAAATTTAATAATTCCAATAGATATAACTCCAAAGAGTGGAAGTTTAAGTTATGATGATAAATATATGAAGTTTGATAGAAATATTGATTTTATTATAGATATAAATGGGAAAGAAGATAGTAAAATTTTAGTACAAGATTATTATAATTCATTAAGAGAGAATTATTTAAGTAATATAACTGGAGAAGATCCTTTTGTTAATATACCGGAAAAAGATGCTTCTGATTTTAGTATAATACAAACAATATTAAAAAATGATAGAGTATTAGAAAAAGATTCAATTAAGTATGATGTTAATGGAGTACCTATAAAGGAGATTATTTACAATAATGTTTATGATACTGGAAAATTAATATATGGAAATAGCACTCCAGATTCAGAAAATTATAATTCTCTAAGTGATTTTTATTATGGAGAGAATTTTGTAGAAATAAGAATTCCATGGCAGTTACTTAACTTTTATAATCCATCAAAGAAACAGATACATGATGATTATTATGAAAACTATGGTGTAGTGCCGTTAAGGATAAAGAGTATTTATGCTGGAGTAGGATTACCTAATGAAAGTATAAGCTTAGGAGAATATAAATTAAAAAGTTGGAAAAAGGTTGAGGTAACTGAGCGTTTAAAACAATCTTATGAAATAATAAAAGAATATTGGGGAGGGATATAATTTGTGGATTTTAAAGTAGAATATGTATTATATCTTTACTCATTTATATCAATAGCATTAATATTTTATAATATAAAATATATATTCTCGAAAAATAGAGAAAATGAAGTACATAAATTTCTAGTAAATAAATATATTAAAGAATATGATAATGACATAATATTATTAAAGAGAAGAGAAAATATTGATAGGAAATATTATAAAAAAATAGTTAAAGAACTAAAAAATATTAATAATTTATTAGCATTTCATGATGCTATTATGTTAAAAAAAGAAACAGAGGATTTTAAAATATATAAGGATTTTATATATGATGTTTTTTTAGACTTATCTATTTTTTATAATAAGAAATCTGATATGGAAAAGGCTTTATTTGCTTATATAATAGGAGAACTTAATATAGAGAAAGAGAATAATAGAAAGCTAGATACTAAAATAATTAATTTTTTAGAAAAACCTTCTGTTTATTTAGTTGAAAATACATTAAAGGCATTTATAAGATTAGGACATAAAGATAGTCTTATAAAGACGTTAAACATATTAAACTTTAAAAAAATATCACATAATGAAAAATTAATAAGTGATGGATTATTAGAATATAAAGGGGATAAATTAGAGTTAGCAAAGGAATTGTGGGAATATAGAAATCAGTGGATGATACCGTATGTTAAATCTATAATAAAATTTATTAGAGTAATAGGTAGTGATTTTAAAGAAGAATTTTATCAGGCTCTGAAAAATGAAAATTTACATATAGAAATTAAGATAGATTTAATTAGGTATTTTGGTAAAGTGAAGTATAATAAAATTTTAGATTACTTATTAGATTTATTTGAAACTAAAAAAAATGTTGATAGTAACCTCCTTATAGTAATAGCAACAACACTAGGGAATTATCCTTCGGAAAGAACTGTTGAAGCTTTAAAAAAAGGTATGACCAACTCTAATTGGTATATACGTAATAATTCTTGTGTTTCATTTTTAGCTTTAAATCCATTAAAAGAAAATATCGATGAAATTTTAAATGGAAATGATAAATATGCAAGAGATATTTTAATATATCAATTAGAAAAAGGAGATAAGTAATATATGTGGCAAGAAAATCTTTTAGAGTATATAGCTATATTTTTTACTGTTTATTTAATTGGTTATTCAACGTATTTATTTTTATCTGTAGTAATTGGAGGTATATATTTAGATAAAAAAAATACTATGAATAAAATTCATAATGAATTAAAACACGATTATTATTTTCCAATCAGTATAATAGTTCCAGCATATAATGAAGAAGTTACAATAATAGATTCTATTAATTCACTTATAAATTTAAATTATAAAATTTATGAGATTATTGTGGTGAATGATGGGAGTAGGGATGATACAGCAAAAGTCTTAATTGATCATTTTAAATTAAAAGAGACAAAGAGACCTATTCATCTTAGATTAAAATGTAAGCCTATTAAGTCAATTTATGAAGGTAAGACAAATAGGGAAGGAGTAACAATAACTCTTATAGATAAAGAGAATGGAGGAAAAGGAGATGCCTTAAATATGGGGATTTGTGCATCTAGATATCCATATTTTTTAGGATTGGATGCAGATTCATTACTTCAAAAGGACACTTTAGAAAAAATAATACAACCAGTATTAGAGAGTGATAAAGTGGTAGCAGTAGGTGGACTTGTAAGAGTGGCTCAATGTGTAGAAGTTAAAGATGGTGAGATAGTAAATTATTTATTTCCTTCTAATCTAATTGTTGCAATGCAAGTTATGGAGTATGAAAGGTCATTTTTAGCATCTAGAATAATGAATGATCATTTTAATGGGAATCTTATAATATCAGGAGCAGTTGGACTTTTTAAAAAGGACATTGTTATTAACGTAGGCGGATATGATACAGATACCTTAGGTGAAGATATGGAATTAGTTGTAAAACTTCATACGTTTTGTAGAAATAATAAAATACCTTATGAAATTAGATATGAGCCTAATGCTATATGTTGGTCTCAGGCACCAAGTTCATTTAAAGATTTATTTACACAAAGAAGACGATGGCATTTAGGTCTATTTCAAAGTTTAATAAAATATAAAAGAATATTTTTGAACATAAACTTTGGATTAATTGGATTTATATCATATATATATTATTTAGTATATGAATTTTTATCTCCTTTTATAGAGGTTATAGGAGTTCTAGCAATTATATTTGCAAGTTGGTATGGAGAACTTAATTTTAAATATATGATTTTCTTTTATTTATTATATACAATGTTTGGGGGTATTTTAACAATTACAGCATTTTTTCAAAGGATTTATACTCAACATATAAATATTGGTAAAAAAGATATATTAAAAGCTGTATTAATTTGTATTATAGAATCTATATTCTTTCATTTTATTCTTTCATTTACTAGGATAACTGCATTTAAAGGGTATAGAAAAAGTAAATTAAAGTGGGGATCTATAAAAAGAGAAAAAATATAAAATAGTATTTATTAAAATGAAAGTATTAATATATTTCTTCCTAGGTTGAAAATTAAAATATACTTTGTTAATATTAGGAATAAATACTAACTATAAATAAGAGGTGAAGAAATGGACTTTAGAAATGTTAAGTTTGAAGAAGATAAAGTTATTATAGAAGGAGTAAGAAATTTTAATATAAAACAAATACTAGAGTGTGGACAATGCTTTAGATGGGATAAGATAAGTGATACAAATTATATACTAGTTGCTTATGGAAGAGTAATAGAAGTACTTCAAAATGATGATGAAGTAGTGATTTATAATTCTAATGAAGAAGATTTCAAGAATATTTGGTTAAATTATTTTGATTTAGAAAGAAACTATGATGAAATTAAAGAAGTATTATCTAAAGATGAAATATTAAGAAAAAGTGTTGAATTTGGGTATGGTATTAGAATATTAAATCAAGATCCTTTTGAAATGTTAATAAGCTTTATAATATCTGCAAGAAACAGTATTCCTTCAATAAAGAAAACTGTTAAAAAGATTTGTGAAGCATTTGGACAAAAAATAGAATATAAGGGTGAAGAATATTATACATTCCCAACTCCAAAAGACATTAAAGGAGCTACTTTAGAAGAAATACAAGCAACTGGAGCATCATTTAGAAGTAAGTATATTGTTGATACTATAAGAAATGTAAATGAAGCTTTAGAAGTTAAAGAAGATATGATAAATAATCCAACTAAGTATAACGAGAGACCAGAAATATTAGATTTTGATTTAGAGTACATAAAAAGTTTAAATGATGATGAATGTCATATAGCTCTTCAAAAATTTATGGGAGTTGGAGCAAAGGTAGCTGATTGTATAATGTTATTTTCAATGACAAAGCATTCAGCATTTCCAGTAGACGTATGGGTTAAGAGAGCTATGATACATTTTTATGTAGCACCAGATTTATCATTAAATAAAATGAGAGTGTTTGCTAGAGATAAGTTTGGAGCTTTATCTGGAATGGCACAACAATATCTTTTCTATTATGCTAGAGAGAATAAGATAGAAGTTTAATAATTTCCTTCCTTCAGTTTGCAAAGAGATAAACATTGTATGAGGTTGCCTTAGAGCGCATGCGACGGAGCAAAGAATATAATGTTTATCTCTTTTTTTACTTTAGATATATTTACAATAATGGTATAATATAGTGGGGGGATTGAGATTTAGTATGAAATATTTAATAAATGTAGTAATAATTTTAATTTTATTGGGTATAGTAGTATCAATAATTACATGGCAAAATAATAAAAATTTAATTAATAAAATGAAGATAACATTTATAAATACTGTGAGCATAATACCTAAAGTATTGTTAAGTGGATGTATTTTATTTGTGATTTTTGAAATTATATTGAAAAGCTTAAAGATCAATGAAGTCTTTTTAGATATATTAATAATTTCTATATATGGTGTTATTATAGTACTATTAGGAGATTATATAAGTAGAATAATAATTAAGAGAATTAGTCATAATAATGTTTGTAAAGAGTATGGGGGGAGAACCTTAACAGAAAAAGAAATGAAAGAAATACTTAATGGAAATCAAAAAGGTTTTTTTTACTGGAACTATATTTTAAATTTTTTAATAAGTGGTTTATTATATAGTTTAATTACTGAATTTATATTAAGTGAAACTAATTTATTAATTATAATTTTAATGTCATTAACTAGCATAATATTTTATGGAACATTATTTAAAAGAATAATTTAAAAAAGAAAATAATTAATCCCAGTAAGAATCATTGTCTTACTGGGATGTTTTAATTATTTAGGAAATTATAGAGATTTTATCATGTAAATAATATTTTTATAATTCCCTTCATTCAGTTTGTAAAGAGATAAACATTGTATGACGGTGACTTGGATCGCATGCGACGGAGCAAGGAATACAATGTTTATCTCTTTTTTTAAGCAGCAAATATATTAAAGAATCCGCCAACTATTCCTATTACAAGTAATAATCCTATACATTGAACAGGAGTCCATTTTCTCTTCTTAATTAAGTAGAATAACATTAATGTTATTAGAAGAGGAAGCATTTGAGGAAGAACACCATCTAATATATTTTGAATATTAATTGGAGTTTCACCATTTTCTATTTCAATAGCTAATGTTGTAGCACCATAGTTTGAAGTAAGAGCTCCAACTATAAATACTCCTAGCATAGAAGCTGAACGTGTAAATTCTTTGGCATTTTGAGTTAATATATCAATAGCCTTTGAACCTAAGTTATATGACCAATGCATTAACCAATATCTAATTAAGAATTGAACAGCATTAAATATCAATAAGAATAGTATTGGACCAGCTAAAGAGCCATTAATAGCCATATTAGCAGTAATACCAGCAGTAATTGGAACTAAAGTAAACCAGAAAATAGCATCTCCAATTCCGCCTAAAGGACCCATTGCAGCAACACGAACAGCACGAATAGTATTAGTATCAGCTTTTTGTTGCTCTAATGATAATATTATACCCATAACAAAAGTTACAAGGAATGGGTGAGTATTAAAGAATTCTAAGTTGTGTTTCATAGACTTTGAAAGATCATCTTTATCAGTATGAATTTTTTCAAGTCCTGGTAATATTCCATATAACCATCCAGCAGCTTGCATTCTTTCATAGTTAAATGAAGCTTGTAAGAATAATGAACGCCAAACCATTTTGTTTAAAGTCTTTTTGTCAAGTTGTTTGGCAGGAGTTAAATCATTATATAATGTTGTATTAGATCCCATCTTCGTCATCTCCTCCTACTCCTATATATGCTCCAGCAGATTTCATTTTTACATTAGTTTGGAAGTCGTAAATACATACTGCAATTCCAATAAGTGCAATTAATAATAATGCTGAACCAGCTAAACCTTCGATCTTTCCTATAATAGTTGCAAGGGCAAAGCCTCCAAAATAAATTCCCCATAAATCCTTTGATAACATAATACGTAATAAAATTGCAAATCCAACATAGCGCATCATTTTTCCAGCAGCACTAAGTCCATTCATAAACCAAGCAAATTGTGTTGATAGAGCTGCTAATTTATCACCTACAACACTACCTCCAATTAAACCTATAACAACTACGATTGTAAAGAATAAACCTAAAGCAGCCATTGCACCATAGTTAAGTTTTACAATACCTTTTACATCTGCTTTCTCAGCATATTTGTCTGCCTTTGACATTAATGGAGACATAATTGTAAATAAGAAAGTAACACAATATTGTCCTATTAATGCGAATGGAACAGCTAGTCCAACAGCAGCACCAGCATCTAATTTAGAAGCAATAGCAAATACTACTGCCATTATACCTCCGATAACAGCATTTGGAGGTTGAGCTCCACCTACAGGCATGTTACCGATTGTCATTAATTGATAAGTACCACCTACAATAAGTCCAGTTTGTAAATCTCCAAGAATCGCACCAATAACAGCACCGGATACGATTGGTTGATATAATGACTCTAAGAAATTATATTGGTCAATAGCTGCAATAAATGCAAATACTGCAACCAATAGAATTTGAATAATGTTAAAATCCATTTGGCATCCCTCCCATATTATTTAATTATTTAAAGAGCTTATCAATATTTTCAGCAGATTCAGTAGGAACTCTTCTTATTTCAAGTTCTACTCCTAATTCTTTTAATCTTTTGAATGCTTCTATATCTTTATCATCTACTGCAACGGATCCAACAACTTGTCTTTTCCCTTCAGCCATGTGCATGTTTCCGATATTAACTTTTTTTATTGGAACTCCACCTTCAACAAGCTTTAATACATCTGAAGGAGTTTCGCAAACTATAAAGATAAGTTGTTTAGCATTAGCTTTATGAATAGTAGATATAGTTTTATCTAATGTCCAATAACGAGTTGAAGCATAAGATGGTGCACACATATCCATTAGACCTTGTCTAAGCTTGTCCTCTGCAACAATATCATTTGCAACTAAAATTAAGTTTGCACCAATTGAACCACACCATTGAGTAGCAACTTGTCCGTGAATTAATCTATTATCTATTCTTGTTAATAAAATATTTGCCATAATATCACCTCCTTTTTTGAAAAGTAATTATTTCTACTGAATAACCAAATTATATAATTAATGGTAATAAAAAGATTTAGACTTTTTAGTATTTCATTTGATTTTTTTAACAACGTTTACAAAAAAAGAACGAACAACACTTTGAAAAACTTTGAATTAATGGTATTATATAGTATATAAATAATCAGAATTTAATGAATATTTATATAATATAATTTATTGAATATAATTAATGGAAAGATTTTATTATATATCGATTTATATTGAGGTGATTTATATGTATGATAAAACAACTAGTGCTAAATTTATAAAATATGGTTATGTTTATGATGAAGCCAAGGACATAGTTAAAGATAATTTAATAATAAATCAAATAGTAACTAGTGATAAAGTTATATCTAGTTTATATAACTTTACAGAAGGTACATATATAGAAATTATTGAAGGAATGGCATCTATATTAATAAGCGAATCAATTAATGGTGATTTTAAACTTTTTTCTGTTCATAGAAAATTGGCAATTAAGCCTAATATGTATTTTAATATTGTTTCTATGACAGATAAGATAACTTTTAATTTAATAATACCAAAGAATTATAATCTTAAACTTGAATTTTTAAATCCACCTTATGTATATAGTAGAATATTACCTACAATAAATATTCCAGAAATAATGGCATATTATTATACAATAAAAAGTCCTAATTATAAGTTTAAAGGGGAGAGGCATAATTTATACGAACTAACCTTTGTTGATAATGGAACTTTAAATACATGTATTGACGGTGTTGATTATACTTTAAATTCATCAGATTTGATTGTATATGGTAAAAATCAGTTCCATACACAATCTGTAGAAAATGATTCAAGTTGTTCATATTTAACAATTATGTTTGATATGGAATGTAATGATGATACTTTAATATGTAATAGAGTATTTCATTGTAGAAATGAATTATATAATGCAGTAAGAACTTTTGCAAAGAATATATCAATAACTTTACCATATTTAGAAAATCTTATTTTAAGTAACTTTCATGAAATTATAATTAGGTTATTTCAATATGATTATTTAGGTCTTGATTATAGTAAAGTGTCTAAAGAATCATATCAACATTTTCAAGATGAATTATTAGAAGGAATACTAGAGTATATTGATAAGAAAATTTCATATCCAATTAGTATAAGTGAACTTTGTAGTAAGTTTTCAATTTCTAGGTCATCACTTCAAACATTATTTAAAAATAATCTAAATACATCACCTAAGAAATATATTAATGATCTAAAATTAGCAAAGAGTAAAATGATGATTATGGAGAATAAATATACTATTACAGAAATAGCGTTTATGTTAGGATTTAATTCTATACATTACTTTTCAAGGGCCTTTACTCAACATTATGAGATAAGTCCAAGTGAATATGCACAAACTATATTTAAACAATAAAAAAGTGTTAAAGTATCATATCCAGGTTCCGTCGCAGGCTCCAAGTCACCTTGCTATGATACTTTAACACTTACAAACTGAAAGAAGGAAATTATAAAAACTCTATTTCTTACAATCTGAATTTTACTCATCTTATAAAGTTGCCCACATATTTCACCTTAATATAATTTCCAGAATAATAAAAAAAGAGATTAAAATTATATTCCTTGTTCCGTCGCATGCGCTCCAAGTCACCGTCATACAATGTTTATCTCTTTGCAAACTGAAGGAAGGAAATTATTAAGCCACTAATTCTTACACTACGAATTTTACTACTCTTATAAAATTATCTACAATTTGTCTATAGATATAATTTCCTAAATAATAAAAAGTGTTAAAGTATCATATCCAGGTTCCGCCCTACAGCTCCAAGTCACCTTGCTATGATACTTTAACAACTACAAACTGAAGGAAGGAAATTATAAAAACTATCTCTTGTACTACGAATTTTACTACTCTCATAAAGTTGTCTTCATATTTTACTTAATTATAATTTCCCCAAAAAATAAACAAAGGGCTGATAAAACAGCCCTTTAATTTGGTTATCCTTTATTTTTTCATAAGTAAGGGAGTTTTACTCTATACTTTGAATAGCATATCTAGATACAGTAATTATTGTGTTTTTAGCAATCTCAATTTCTACATTTTCCTTATTTGTAGAGACTACCTTACCATAAATTCCACCACAAAACATAACTTTCATTCCTGACTTTAATTCTAGATGAACTCCTTTAAGTTCAGAGGTTCTTTTTTTTATGTTTTTAGCTGATATAAATATTAGTATTAAAGCTGCTATTCCTACTAATACACCAACAGTAATGCATGTCCATAAAATAACTTCCCAATTTATCATAATTAAATACCATCCTCAATTTCAATTTCTTCATGAACTAAAAAATTAAATTTTACAATTGCGTTTTTACCTATTCCAATAGAGGATTCAGTTAAAAAGTTTAAATCATTTGAAATATCCTTAATCATAGAAATTTCAAGAAGCATAGGAAGATTAGTACCAGCTATAACTTCCATTGGCTTATCTATTTCAGTCTTAATTTCAACTAAAGTTTTAAAAGGCGATCCACCAGCTAAATCGCTAAGCGCTAATATACTATCACATTTATCTAAGTTTTGTAATGAATTTAAATATTTTCCTCTTAAATCTTCTATAGAATCTGTTGCTTCAAAATCTACATATTCTATGTTATCAGATTCTCCTGCAATTAGTTTTAAAGAAGTGTGTAGTCCAGAAGCAAAATTACCATGTCCACTAATTATTAATCCTATCATTTTATCATCTCCTAAAATAGATTATACAATATTTGATAAATATAATTATAATATCCATTTAGTTAAATACAATATTGATGGTGAAATATATAATATGTAAGTTGAAAAGTGCAAATATAAGATAAATGAATTTGTGTATAATTAAAAATAAATTTAAGGGAGGAAGGATAATATGCTTATACAGAGTAAAAAAGTCTGGATTGCTGATCAATTTATTCCAGCTCAAATAGAAATTGATGATAACAAGATTGTTAATATCTATTCGTATAATGAAAAAAAAGACTTTTATGATTATGGTAGTAAGAGAATTTTACCAGGATTTATTGATATACATTGTCATGGAGCCTATGGTTTTGATACAAATGATTCAAATGAACAGGGACTAAGAAATTGGACAAAGAATATAGCAAGTGAAGGAGTTACATCTATATTACCTACTACTATAACTCAAAGTAAAGAAGTTCTTACTAATGCTTTAGTAAATGTAGCGAAAGTTGTTGAAGAGGGGTATGAAGGAGCAGAAATATTAGGAATTCATTTTGAAGGGCCTTATCTTGATATGGAATATAAGGGGGCTCAACCAGAGAATCATATAGTGAAACCTAGTATTAAAGAATTTCAAGCTTATCAAAAAGCATCAAAGGGATTAATAAAGTATGTAACTTTAGCAACTGAAATAGATGAAGATTATGGACTTACGGAGTATTTATTTAGTAACGATATAGTAGTAAGTATAGGACATTCAGCAGCAACGTATGAAGAGGCAGTATTAGCTTTTGCGCATGGAGCTAGATCTCAAACTCATGTATATAATGGCATGACTCCTTTTAATCATAGGAAAAATGGCTTAGTAGGAGCAGCACTAAGAATTAAAGGAATGTATGGTGAAGTAATTTGTGATGGAAATCATTCTACTGCTACAGCTTTATATAATTTCTTTAGTGCAAAAGGTCCAGACTATGGGATTATGGTTACGGATTCTTTAATGGCAAAAGGGTACAAGCCAGGATCCAAATTTATTTTTGGAGGAAATGAAATAGAAATTTATGAAGATGGAAGCGCTCATCTAGTAGAAACAAAAGGTTTAGCAGGCTCTACTTTAAAGATGAATGAAGGATTAAGAATATTAGTTGAGGAAGCTATGGTACCTTTTAATTATGCTATTAATTCATGTACTATTAATCCTGCTAAGTGCTTAGGAGTAGATAAACGTAAGGGAAGAATAGGAGTTGGGTATGATAGCGACATAGTTGTACTAAATGATGATTACTCAGTACATCAAACATATTGTTTAGGTAAGGTGATGTTATAGTGAAAAGAGAAAACTTAAGTTTAGCTGGAAATAATATATATTTAGATAGATATGGTGATAGAGTCTACTACAATGTTTTTGATAAAAATGGATATGTTGTATCAGAGCAAGTAGAACAAAAATTTAGATTATTCTACTATAGGTATTCAACTATTTTCATTGTTATGATTTTGCTTGGAGACTATTTTAATTCTTTTCAAAATACACTTTTAGTTGCTCTTGTAGCTGGAGTTTTGGTAGAACTGTATTTTAGACTTGTTTTTTTAAAGAAGTTAAAAGTAATAAAGAACTTTAAAAGAGAGAGAAAAACATCTAAATTAGAAAGCTTAATTAATAGTAAGGAAAAAGAAAAAGTGATAATTAAATCATTTGCTTATGTTTTATTAAGCATCCTTATTATTTTAAATTCCATACAACAAAGTTTTGATTCTATATTGTTAATTTTAAGTATATTAGGTTCACTTTATAGCTTTTATATTGGAGTTATAAATATTATAGCTTTAATAAATATAAATAAAAATAAATAAGGAGGTTAAAATTATCCCCTTCTAGTTAAAAATAAAGAAAAAAGTTTGAGGAGGAATTATGAAAAGAAAAATGATAATAGCAAGGCTAACAGCTCTTGCTTTAACAACTGCCTTTACATCAAGTATCACAATTCAAACAGCAAAAACTTATGCTTATTCAATTAGTGTTAATTCAAATGAAGAAGCTTCATCGATTAAATCGAAGGTAAATGATTACAAGGTTCTTGGTGGCGTAAAAAATTATATACAATCAGATAACAAAATAACTTTTGAAATGGTTACGGGAGAGAAGGTTAGAGTATCATTTTTAGACAATGATGTATTTAGAATATATATGGACCCTGAAGGTAAATTTCAAGAAGAGCCAACTCCAAATTCAAAAGACCATGTAACAAAAATTATTGATAAACAAGAGAGTGAGTATAATACTGTGGTACCAGTAGTAGAAGATGGTGAAACTATAAAGGTTTCTACTAATGTTATCGAATTAAGAGTTGAAAAAGAAACGGGTAAGATGGAGTTAATTAATAAAAATACTAACAAAACTGTATGGAAAGAAGCAGATCCATTAAAATATAAAGCTAATGAAACTATTCAAACCTTAGAAGCATTACAAGGAGAATATTTTTATGGTGGAGGACAACAAAATGGTAGATTCTCTCATAAAGGAAAAAGTATAAATATTAAAAATGAAAATAACTGGGTTGATGGAGGAGTTTCAAGTCCAACACCGTTTTACTTTTCAACAAATGGCTATGGTGTTATGAGACATACATTTAAACCAGGACAATATGATTTTGAATCAACTGAGAGTGGAAAAGTAACTACAAAACATGAAGAAAAACGTTTTGATGCTTATTATTTTATAGATGAAAGTCCAACTAATATTATTAGTAAGTTCACTGATTTAACAGGTAAAGCTGCATTGTTACCAGAGTATGCATTCTATATAGGACATGCAAATGCTTATGCTCGTGATTGGGTAAATGATGAAACTGGACAAGAATCTCAAACTAAAAAACCTGGTTTTGATAGACAAGAAACTTTAATGGTTGATGCAAAAAAAGTTGTAGATGATCACGTTGACAATGATATGCCTATAGGATGGTTTTTACCTAATGATGGATATGGAGCAGGATATGGTCGTGCTGATACTATTGATGGAAATATAGCATTATTAAAAGAATTTGTTGATTATAGCAAAAGTAAAGGTATTCAAGTTGGACTATGGACACAAAGTGGCTTAAAACCAACTGGTGTAGGGGAAGTTTACTTACAACGTGATATAGATAAAGAAGTTGGTGTTGCTGGAACTAATGCAGTTAAAACAGACGTTGCTTGGGTTGGAGCTGGATATTCATTTGCACTTAATGCCGTTAGACAAGCAGCTGAAGGAATTGAAAATAATTCATTAGATAGAGCTAGACCATTTATTGTATCTTTAGATGGGTGGGCTGGTACTCAGCGTTATGCAGGTATTTGGTCAGGAGATCAATATGGAGGTAATTGGGAGTATATTCGTTTCCATATACCAACTTATATAGGATCAGGATTATCTGGACAGCCTAATGTAGGATCAGATATAGATGGTATATTTGGAGGAAATAAATTAATTCAAACTAGAGATATTCAATGGAAGGCATTTACACCAATTGAAATAGATATGGATGGCTGGGGCAGCAATGAGAAAACTCCATATGTGTTTGGAGAGCCATATACTTCAATCAATCGTATGTATCTAAAGTTAAAGGCTGAGATGATGCCATATAATTATACTATTGCAAACGAGGCGACTAATGATGGAGTTCCTATGGTACGAGCTATGATGTTAGAATATCCTAATTCATATACTTATGGAACAAATACTCAATATCAATATATGTGGGGAGAAAATTTATTAGTAGCTCCTGTATATCAAGATACTTCATCAGATTCAATAGGAAATGATATACGTAACGATATATATCTTCCTGATGAGGATCAAATATGGATTGACTATTTTACAGGAAAACAATATAGAGGTGGTGGAGTATTAAATAACTTTGATGCCCCTGTATGGAAATTACCTTTATTCGTGAAGAATGGTGCTATAATTCCAATGGCTAATGAAAATAATACTCCAGATGATATAGACGATTCACAAAGAATACTTGAAGTATATCCAAGTGGAGATACTAGTTTTGAAGTTTATGAAGATGATGGACTAACAACAGACTATAAGGATGGAAAATCAGCAACAACAATGATAACTTCATCAGCTCCTAAGACTGGAAAAGGCAAGGCTGTTATTAAGGCTGGACTATTAGAAGGAAATTATGAGGGTATTGTTACAGAAAGATCGACAGAATTTATTGTAAATGTTAGTGAAAAGCCAACGGATTTAGAATTAAAAGTTGGAAATGAAAATGTTTCATTAGAAGAAGCTACATCTTTAGAAGAATTTGAAAATGGAACAAACTTATATTTCTATGATGAAAGTCCAAACCTTAATAAATATTCTACAGAAGGATCAGAGTTTGAAGATATAGAAATAATTACAACTCCTAAGCTTTATGTAAAGGTAGATAAAACAGATGTAAAGGTTAATGAAGTTGAGTTAACTATTAATGATTTTATAAATACTCAGGATACTTCTAAAAATGAAATAAATAAATCATTAAGTATTCCTAGCAATTTCATAGCTCCAGAAGATTTAATAACTTCAAGTTCAATTAATTTAACTTGGGCTGAGGTAGAAGGAGCAGAATCTTATGAAATTGAAATTGATGGAATAATACAAAAAAATATAACATCAACAGAATATGTTCATAAAGATTTAGATTTTGATACTGAGTATAGTTATCGTATTCGTAGTGTAAATAAAGATGGTTATTCAGAGTGGAGTGAAATCTTAAAGGTAAAAACTGATTTAGACCCATATAGAAATGTTCCTAAAGATATGAAAGTAACTTGGACAGAGGGACAGTATAGTACTGATGTACCAGCAAATGCAGTAGATGGAGATGATAACTCTCAATTCCATTCAAAAGGAAGTGCTATTGATAAGCCATTCATAATTGATATGCAAAAAGCTTATCAAATTGAAAAATTAGAGATTTTATTTAGAAATGCAGGAAATGGTTCTGTAAAGCGTGCAGAAATATATAGTAGTTTAGATGGAGTGAACTATCAAAAAGTATTTAGCAATGCTAGTGATTCTGGAAATGCAGCTTGGTCTACTGATGGACAAGTAAAAACTATAGAATTTGATTCTACAATTAAGGCTCGTTACTTTAAGATTGTAACAAAAGAATCAGTTGGTAATTTTATGGCTTTAAGAGAGTTTAGACCATACATGGTAGATGGAACTAAGGGACAAATTGTTGGTGATTGGAATAATGGTGGAAGTATAGAAGATGGAGATTTAACATTCCTTCAAAACTATACAGGGTTATCATCTGTGGATGCAGACTGGGATTATGTTTCCATGGCGGATTTAAACTTTAATAATATTATTGATGCGTATGATATAAGTTATGTAGCAAGGCAATTAGAAGGTGGTATACTACCAACAGAAGGTGGAAAAGTTGCTGGAGAAGTTATGCTAGTTCCTAGTAAAACAAATATTTCAGCAGGTGAAACATTCACAGTTGATGTTGTCGGTACTGGACTATCAGATGTTAATGCCTTTAGTGCTGAGATTCCTTTAGATTCAAGTAAATACGAGTTAGTTAAGGGACCGGAATCTACAATTGCAACTTCATCAATGAAAAACTTATCAAAGCTTAGAGTTCATAGTAATAATAAACAGGATATTTACACAGTATTTACCAATATAGGAAATGAAATCAGAATAAATGGAACAGATACATTAGCAACAATTACTTTAAAAGCAAAGGGTGATATTAATTTCGACTTAGTATTAAGTGATGCATTAGTAGTTGATAGTAACCTAAATTCTAAAAATGCAATTGCTAATATTACTAATCCGGAAGATCCATTGCCAGGTGAGAAAGATTCAGTAGTGAAGATTGGAAAAGAAAGTATTACCGTAACGGGTGATGAATCACAATTACAATCTGGAATGGGATTAAATAAATTAATAGATGGTACTACAAGTAGTGATGATAGTTCACGTATGGATTTAAAATGGGTATATACTTCTGATCAAGTTGATAAAGGAAAACTTCCATTTGAAATGACATTTACATTTAATGAAGCAAAGAAGTTTAGTAATTTTACTATATATAATCGTATAAGCTCAGATGGTAAAAATAATATTGCAGCATTAAAGAAGGTAAAAGCAGTAGGATATTTAAATGGTGTTGCAACTGATTTAGGAGAACAATCTAATATTACAACTGCAAAAACTATTTATGAGTTGAATAATCAAACATTCGATAAAATTGTTATTACAGCACTTGAGTCCAATAAAGATATTAATACTTTAGCAATAAATGAAATAGAGTTCTATGAAGAAAAGCTACAAGCTCCATCATCAATAGAATTCTTAGAAAATGCACCAACGAATCTTTATGTAAATAAGATAGCTCCTATATTTGCAAAAGTATTACCTGAAACTTCAAATTTAAATTATAAAGTTACTTCAGAAAATGAAGATGTAGTAAAGGTTATACGTGTAGATAACGATAATTCGGTTACGTATTATTTGAGAGGGGTTAATCCAGGGACAGCAAAGATAAAGGCTACAACTGCTGATGGAAATCTTAGCGTTGAACATGAAATTACAGTGCTTGATGGATTTGATAAATCTGTATTAATTGAGGCTATTGAAAAAGGTAAGTCATACTCAAAGAATAGTGAAATTTATACAGAGGAAACTTATTCAAAATTACTAGAATCTATCGAAAATGCTGAAGAAGTATTAGAAAAAGCAAAGACAGAATCAGAATTAAGTTCTGCAATTATATCAATAAGAACAGCTATAAATGGATTAAAAGAACGTGACGAAGCTAACTTAAATGTAATTGACTTTAGCAAATTAGAGGCTATATTTGCAACTACTGAAGCAGATAGTGACTTTATGGAAAATGCTGTGGATGGAGATGAAAATACAATATGGCATTCTGGATATCAAGCTAGTGATAAGTTGCCAGTTTCAATAGTAGTTAAACTAGATGAGGCTTATAATATTAATCAAATTGATTATTTACCAAGACAAAGCAGTATAAATGGTCATGTAACAGAATATTTAATTGAAACAAGCATGGATAACGAAAACTGGACAGAAGTTAGAAAAGGAACCTTTAAAGAAGCAAGCAATGGTTATGGATTGGAAAATAAGGGATATAATCCAATACTTTTCAATACTACTAAGGCTCAATATGTTAGATTTACTGCATTAAAAACTTTAGGGGCTACTCGTGATAAATATGCAAGCATTGCTGAACTTAAATTTTATGGACAGTTAGAAGTAGATAAATCAAATTTAAGTAATAAGATTAGCGAAGCAGAGGCATTAATTGAAGCGGATTATACATCAGAAAGCTTTAATGCAGTTAAGGTAGCACTTGATGCAGCTAAGGAAATATTAAATGATAATTCAGTAACTCAAGAACAAGTTAATGAAGCAATTAATATTTTAAGTGACACAATTGATAATCTTGTTAAGAAAGATGATGTTAAAGAAGTTAATAAAACAGTTATAGCAATGGCTATAGAATATGTTCAAAACTTAAAGGCAAATGGAGAACTTGAAGATGTTGTTCCAGCAGTGATTAAGGAACTTGAAGCTGCATTAAAAGAAGCTAAAGAAGTTTTAGCTAATGAAAATGCTACACAAGCTCAAGTAGATATAGCTGAAAATAGATTAGTAAAGGCAATTCATATGCTAGAATTCAAAAAGGGAGATAAAGAAAAGCTTAAAGGACTTGTTGAAATAATTAAAGTTTTAGATGAAAGTAAATATACAACTTCAACTTGGAATGTATTGCAAGTTCAACTTGAAAAAGCTGAAAAAGTAATTGCAGATGAAAATGCAATGGAAGAAGAAGTTGCTAAAACTTATGAAAGTTTGAATAAGGCATTCTTTGAATTAGAAATAGTAGCTGATAATTCTAAACTTAGAGAATTAGTAGATGTATTAGAAGCTAAAGATTTATCTAAGTATACAGTAGGCAGTGTTAATAATTTAAAAGTAGAGTTAGATTATGCTAAGGGAATATTAAGCAATAAGGATGCAAGTCAAGAAGAAATAAATGAAGCTTATAATAAGTTAATAAAAGCTTATCTTGACTTAAGATTAATCCCAGATAAATCTATTCTTGAAGATTTGATAAGTAAGGCTGAAGCAATAGATTTATCTAAATATACTAAGGAAAGTGCTACTAAGGTTACTTTAGAATTAGCTAATAGTAGATCTATTTTAAACAAAGAAGAAGCTAGTCAAAATGAATTAGATGAAGCAGCAAATGGATTAAAGTCAGCTTTAGAAGGTTTAGAAATTGCAAGTGCCGGAGGCAGTGGAAACACTAATACTGAAGGTGATGGAAATAGCACTAGTGGTGGAGACTCAACTAGTAGTGGAAGTTCAAGTAGTACTGATAATAATAGCAATAACGGAAACAATGGAAACAACGGAAATGGTAATAGCAATAAAAATAATGGTGGTAAATTACCAAATACAGGAGGAGCATCATCTAGCACAATAGCTGTAATTGGAACATTAACTTCGTTATTAGGAACTGTTATTGTAAGGAAAAGAAAGATTAAATAATTAAAAAAATTATTACAAATAGTAGGTAGACTTTATTATAAGAGTTTATCTACTGTTTGTATAAAACTGGTAAGGAATATATTGACATAAAAAAATATATCATTTAAAATTAAAATTAATAATAGATTCTAAAAAGATAAATAAGCATAGCGTGTAATTATTTTTTTATTAATTATTAGAATATAATTAAAAATAAGATCAATGAGGTGAATTTAATGAGTGCAATAGTAGATAAAAGCTCTAGAATGCCCCTATACTTACAACTTATGAATATTTTAATAGACATGATAGAAAATAAGTTGGAAGAAAATGATCGAATACTTTCTGAAAGAGAAATATGTGAAATTTATAATGTAAGTAGAACCACTGTAAGACAAGCTATGGATGAGCTTGAAAAGGAAGGATATATATACAAGGTTCATGGAAAGGGTACTTTCGTATCGTCTAAAAGAATGAATCAAGACTTAATTTCATTTTATTCATTTACTGAGGAAATGAAAAAAGTAGGAAAGGTTCCTACTTCAGAAGTTACTGGTTTTGAGGTAGTTCAAGCAGGGGATAAAATAAGTAATATATTCAAAATAGATAGTGAAGAGTTATTATATAGAGTATCTAGAATTAGAAAAGCAGATGAAGTTCATATGATGTATGAGACTACATATCTTCCTTTTAGTAGGTTTGAGGGAATAACAAAAGAACAGTTAGAAGAAAATCCAATGTATGATGTTTTAATTAAAGATTTTAATGTTAGAATTACATCAGCTGAGGAATATTTTATGCCAATTTTGACTAATAAATTAGAAAGTATTTACTTAGATATTAAAGAAGGCTCACCAAGCTTAAAAATAGAAAGATTGACTTATGAAAATGAAAATGTAATTGAGTATACAGTAAGTGTAGCTAGGGGAGACAAATTTAAATATAGGGTGAAGTTAAATAATT
The DNA here is from genome assembly GCF_014836325.1 of Clostridium gallinarum. Classification (GTDB taxonomy): domain Bacteria; phylum Bacillota; class Clostridia; order Clostridiales; family Clostridiaceae; genus Clostridium; species Clostridium gallinarum. The sequence continues at coordinate 6,389 of NZ_JACSQZ010000042.1, read as the reverse complement.
AAAAACAAAATAAAATTTTTTTAAAACAACTGGTAATGACAACATTAACAGTTGAGGAGGGGTTAAAATGATTTTTGGAATGGAACTTGATAAAATTAATGCCTTAGGAGCAACATATACTGCAACTGAAATAAGGCAGCAACCAAAGCTTTGGTTAGAAACTTACAATATAGTAAAGGATAATGAAAACTATATAAAAGACTTTTTTAAGAGAAGGCTTAAATCTAATACTAGAATAATTCTAACTGGGGCAGGAACATCAGATTATGTAGGGGATACAGCTTATTTATATTTGTCAAAGAAGTTGAATTTGCGAGTAGAGGCAATAGCTACAACAGATTTAGTATCAAATCCATATGAATTTATAGAGGAAGATACACCAACTATATTAGTGTCTTACGCTAGATCAGGAAATAGTCCAGAGAGTGTTGGAGCTTATGATATATTCCAAGAAAATGTAAAAGATATATCGCAACTTGTAATTACCTGTAACAAGGATGGTAGCCTAGCTAAAAAAGCTGGAGATTGTAATAATAATCTTTGCTTATTAATGCCGGAGCTTTCTAATGATAAGAGTTTTGCTATGACAAGCTCCTTTAGCTGTATGTTATTAGCTACAATATTAGCTTTTGATATAGAAAATATAGATGAAAATAAAAAATATGTAGATATAGTAGTTAATCAAGGTAATGATATTCTAGAAAATAAATGGCAATATGTAAAAGAACTAGTAGATTATGATTCAGAAAGAATAGTTTATTTAGGTTCTGGAATACTAAAAGGATTATGTCAAGAAATGGCTCTTAAAAATCTTGAACTTACTAGTGGTAAAAAAGTTACAGTATGTGAATCTGTTTTAGGGTTTAGGCATGGACCTAAGTCAATAATAGATGATGAGACATTAGTTATATTTATGAATTCTAGTAATGAATATACTAATTTATACGATATGGATTTAATAAGAGAAATTAGTGCAGATAATGGAAATCATAAACTAGCAGTAATTAGTTACAGGAAGAATGAAGAATTAAATGATTTATGTACAAAGTATATAGAAATAGATGGACAAGCAATTCCAGAAATATTTACAGTATTTAATTATATGTTATTTGGTCAAATGTTTGGAGTATTTAGCTCATTAAAGTTAGGAATTTCTCCAGACAATCCAAGACCAGATGGAACTGTAAATAGAGTTGTAAAGGGTGTAGTTATTCATAAATACAAAAAAAGTATTTAAAAATATATTAAAAAATTACTAAGGATGAGATAGATAAATAAAAGGGAATTTGAATTTATAAAAAAGGAGTTGAAATGATATGAGTATAATATCAACAAGAGAAATGCTAAACAAAGCGCAAAGAGAGGGGTATGCAGTACCAGCATTTAATATTCACAATCTAGAAACATTAGAGGTAGTTGTAGAAACTGCAGCAGAATTAAAATCTCCAGTAATATTAGCAGGAACTCCATCAACTATTAAATACGCAGGAGGAGAGTATATTGTAGCAATGGCAAATGTAGCAGCAAAACAGCATGATATTCCAATTGCTATACACTTAGATCATTATGAAGATGTAGAAGAAATAAAACATTATGTGGATTTAGGATTTAAATCTGTAATGATTGATGCTTCTCATTCGCCTTTTGAAGAAAATATTGAAATAGTTAAGACAGTAGTAGAATATGCACATAAATATGATGCTACAGTTGAAGCAGAGCTTGGAAGATTAGGTGGACAAGAGGATGATTTAATAGTAGATGAAAAGGATACAAAGTTTACTAATCCTAAACAGGCAAAAGAATATGTTGAAAGAACAGGTATAGACTCTTTAGCAGTTGCTATTGGAACAGCACATGGTCTATATCATGGTGAAGCAAAATTAGATTTTGATAGATTAAAAGAAATAAGAGATGTAGTAGATGTACCATTAGTACTACATGGAGCATCAAATATACCTGATGAATTAGTAAAGAAAGCAATTTCTTTAGGTATATGTAAAGTGAATGTAGCAACAGATTTAAAAATACCATTTTCAGATGCAGTGAAAAAATATTTTATAGAAAATCCAGAGGCTAATGATCCAAGAAAATATATGGAACCAGGAAAAGAAGCTATGAGAAGAGTAGTTGCAGAGAAGATAATGGTTTGTGGAAGCAATGGTAGAGCTTAATAATATTTAAATAATATCTAATAAACAGGAGAGAAAATAATGTAAAAGTGAAAACTTAAGTGTTATTTTCTTTTCTTTTATATAAAAATTAGAAATTGAGGGGTAAAAATTTATGAATCCAATAAAAAATATGGTTAATAGATATAAGAGTGGGGAAATTCAAGGAGTATTCTCGGTATGTTGTTCTAATAATTACGTAATAGAAGCTGCAATGACAAAACTATTAAATGAAGATATGTTATTAGTGATAGAAGCTACAGCAAATCAAGTAGATCAGTTCGGAGGTTATACTGGGATGACTCCAAAGGATTATGTTAATTATATATATAAATTAGCAGATAAATTATCCTTTCCTAAAGAAAGAATAGTACTGGGAGGAGATCACTTAGGACCTTTAACATGGAGGAATATAGATTCTAGAATGGCAATGGATAATGCTAAAGAATTAATAAAAGAATATGTACTAGCTGGATTTACTAAAATCCATATTGATACTAGTATGCCCTTATTAGGGGATATTGAAGGAAATATTTTTGGCGATGATTTAATAGCTTATAGAGCAGCTGAATTATGCAAAATTTCTGAGGAGGCTTATTTAAAATTAAAGAAATTAAATCCAGATGCCATACATCCTATTTATATTATAGGAAGTGAAGTGCCTATTCCAGGAGGAGCTCAAGAAGAAGAGGGACCTACTATAACTAGCAAAGAAGATTTAAAAAGTACTATAAAAGCTTTTGAAGATACTTTTAAGGCTTTTGGTCTAGAGGAAGCATTTAAATATGTTGTTGGAATTGTAGTACAACCTGGTGTTGAATTTGGTAGCGGGGATATTTGGGAATATAATAGAGATAAAGCAAAGGAATTAAGTAAATCATTAAAGGGTTATTCTAATTTAGTATTTGAAGCTCATTCAACTGATTATCAAACAGCAGAAACATTAAGAGAAATGGTAGAGGATGGTTTTGCTATTTTAAAAGTTGGACCAGCACTTACCTATGGATTTAGAGAGGCAGTATTTTCATTAAACCATATTGAAAACGAATTATTTAAAGATAGAAAAGACATGGAATTATCTAAGTTTATAGAAGTATTAGATAATAGTATGAAAAAAGATCCTAAGGATTGGATAAATCATTATATAGGAGAAGAATCAAAGGTAAATCTAGAAAGAAAATATAGTTTATCAGATAGAGCAAGATATTACATGCCAAAGGAAGAGGTTAATTTAGCCTTAGAAAAACTTATTAAAAACTTAAGTGATATAGAAATACCAATTACTCTTATTAGTCAATTTATGCATGAACAATATAAAAAAATTAGAAATGGAAAATTGTCTCCTACAGTGGAAGAATTAATAAAAGATAGAATAGGTGAATATATAGATGATTATATTTTGGCAGTAAGATGCAATTAATATTGAAAGATTAATATCCCATATAAAAATAAGCAAGATTAAAATTTTATCAAATTAATAAGTCTGAATATTCAGAATAAAACAATTGGTATAAATTAACTGATATAATAATCTTGGGGAGTATTGTTTTAAATTTAATATATAGGAGGATTTTGGTATGTTTCAATTTGAGACTCAGTTAAAGAAATTAAAGCATGATGTTCTAACAGAAGTTGCAAAATTAGCTAAAGATGATAAATTAACTATTGAATCCATAGAAAGAATTCCTTATGAAATAATTCAGGGAAATAAAGCTATGTATAGATGTTGTGTTTATAAAGAAAGAGCAATAGTACTAGAAAGAGCAAAGCTTGCTTCAGGATATTTATCTAATGGGGATAACATAGATGATGAGTTTGTAGATATTAGAGAAGATGATCAAATTATTTATGTTATAGAAGCGGCTTGTGATAGGTGTCCAATTAATAAATTTAGTGTTACTGATTCCTGTAGAAACTGTATAGCGCATAAATGCCGTGAAGTATGTAATTTTGGAGCAATAACCTATGCGGGTGGAAGAGCCTATATTAATCAAGAATTATGTAAAGAATGTGGAATGTGTAAAAATGCATGTCCATATAATGCTATTGCGGAAGTGATGAGGCCTTGTAAAAAAGTTTGTCCAACAGGGGCTTTAGATATAAATCAAAGTGATAGAAGAGCAATGATAAAGGAAGAAGTTTGTGTAAACTGTGGTAGCTGTATGAATGCATGTCCTTTTGGAGCTATTTCAGATAAAAGTTTAATAGTACCAGTTGCAAAAAGACTAAAAAGAGGAAGAAAAATGTATGCAATAGTTGCTCCTGCAATTACAGGGCAATTTGGACCTAAAATAAGTTATGGAAAAATAAAAAATGCAATTAAAAAACTAGGATTTTTAGATATGATAGAAGCAGCTTGTGGAGCTGATGCTGTAACTGTACATGAAAGTAAAGAGTTTTTAGAAAGAATGGAAAATGGAGATTTATATATGACAAATTCATGTTGTCCAGGATTTCTAAATTATATAGAAAAAACTATGCCTTCAGAAGTTAAAAGAACTTCAGGAACAGTATCTCCAATGATAGCTACAGCTAGATATATTAAGAGTTTAGATAAAGATGCAAAGGTTGTATTTATAGGACCTTGTACTGCTAAAAAGAGTGAAGCTGCAAGAGAAGCATTAAGAGGGGCAGTAGATTACGTTTTAACTTTTGAGGAATTAGTAGCGTTATTTAGTGCTTTTGATGTTGATATAGAAAAATGTGAAGAAGAAGTGGTTGATGATGCTTCAATATTTGGAAGAGGGTTTGGAGCTCAAGGGGGATTAACAGCTGCTATCGAAAATTACATTAAAAGTCAGGGGTTAGAGGTTAGCTTTAAGCCTGTTAAGGTTTCAGGTGGAAGTGAAATAAAGAAAACAATGACACTAGCAAAACTAGGTAAACTACAAGGAAATTTTATTGAAGGAATGATGTGTGAAGGTGGATGTATAAATGGAGCAGGAACAATAATTAGTCCATTTAAGTCAAAGTTAACATTTAATAAAATAAATGCTCAAGCTACCAAAAAATCTGTTATTAGTAATGAAAAGCTGGATGAATATAAAGAGATAGATTTAGAAAGACACTAATAAATGAAACTCAGATTTTGTTTAGTTTTATTTACTGATTAAAGCAAATAAATTTATAGGAAATTATAAAATGTCACCCTGTGAATAAGATTTTATAATTTCCTTCCTTCAGTTTGGAAGTGTTAAAATATCATAGCAAGGTGACTTAGAGCTGTAAGGAAGAGCCTGGATATGATACTTTAAGACTTTTTTATAGAATTTAAAAAGTGAGAGTATTAATATAATTTGATGGAATATTTAATTTATTAGCATATTTAATTTTAATTGGATTAATAATACGTAAATTAATTGGAAATATTAATAATGATAGTTCAAAAATTATATTATTAATATTAGTAGGATATTTAGTTCAGAGTTTTTTCAATATTAGTGTTATAATAGTAGCACCTTTATATTGGATATTCTTAGGATTTACTTTACAAAAAAGTAAGTCTTAAATATTAATTCTTAACATATAATAAAAGAGTGTTTAAATAAACGATAATAGTTATAAATATAAGAAAAAAGGAAATAATTTATGGTAAATGGCAATATTTATTAAATTTAAGTGAAAAATATATGGCTTACAATTTGAAAAAAGGATATTAAAAGATTATCATAAAATTGTTAGCACTAATGAGTGGTGAGTGCTAATATAAAAGGGTAACAATTTTTATATATAGGAGGGATTTTTTTATGAATATTAAACCACTAGCAGATAGAGTAGTTATTAAAAAATTAGAAGCAGAAGAAACAACTAAAAGTGGGATTGTTTTAACAGGAACTGCAAAGGAAAGACCACAAGAGGCGAAAGTAGTTGCTGTTGGACCAGGAGCTTTAGTAGATGGAAATAGAATAGAAATGGAAGTTAAAGTAGGAGATAAAGTTCTTTATTCAAAATATGCCGGAACAGAAGTTAAGGTTGATGGTGAAGAATACACTATTTTAAAACAAGATGATATATTAGCAATAGTTGAATAGGGGAGGAATTAGATATGGCAAAAATGATTAAGTTCAGTGAAGATGCAAGAAGATCAATGCAAGTTGGTGTTGATATATTAGCAGATACAGTTAAAGTTACATTAGGGCCTAAGGGCAGAAATGGTGCGACTTGTTGTTAAGTGAAAAGCTTAGCCTAATCTATTGATTAGAACTATCACTGTGAGAAGTA
>NZ_JACSQZ010000041.1 GCF_014836325.1 Clostridium gallinarum | reverse complement strand
TGTAAAAAATAATATATTTAAATTATATTAGATAATTATATAAAATTAAAGACTGCTGACACTTTGTCAGCAGTCTGGAAAAACTCCCTACTTAGGGAGTTTTTTAATAATTTATTTAAGTAATTTGGACCAAATTACATCCTTAATTTTTCATTATTCATTTTTAATTCTTAATTATTTTCGGGGGTGTTTATAATAAGTAGTTTTGATATATATATTTTAATTAAGTTAATATTAAGTATATATGTAGCATGGACAAGTGTAGAAGATAAGCTTAGCTTAGTGATAGTTTCTTTTATTGTAGTTTATATTATAGTTATTTTTCTTAAAGGAATATTAGAAAATAATAAACTTTATTTCAGAGTTTTTTCTTTAATTGAGGGAGTTTTAGTATTTATATTTAGTATAAGGTATATACCATCAGCAATTTTAATGTTCAGTGTATTGGTAGCAGAATATTTTATAAAAGAAAAAAAGTATATTTTTATTTTTCCTTTTTCTATAATACCAATAGCATTTATTTTTAGTAATAATTTTAAAAATATAATTATAATATTAAGTTTAATATTAATATTAATACTTAATAATCAAAATAAAAATAGCAAAATAAAGAAATTAGATAAAATTCAAGAAGAGCAAAGGAAATTAATTTACAAATTAGAAAAAAAGATATTAGAAGATAAAAATATTCAAGAACAAATATTGCATACTGCAAGGTTAGAGGAAAGAAATAAAATATCTGCAAGACTACATGATAAAATAGGTCATACTATTTCAGGAACTTTATTTCAATTAGAAGCAATTAAAATAATTATAGATGATGACAAAAAAAGAGGCTTTTTTATGTTAGATACATGTATAGATAATTTAAGAAATGGCATGGAAGAAATAAGAATGACTCTTAGAAATATAAAACCAGCAGGAGAAGAGTTAGGAATTAATAGAGTTAAAAAGATATTAGATGAAAAAATAAAAGGGACAAGTATAAGAGGGAAAGTTTTATATAGTGGTGACTTGAAGAAAGTAGATTCAAAATTATGGATTATATTTATACAAGCTATAACAGAGTTAACAACTAATTCTTTAAAATATTCTAAAGCGGAAGTAATTACAATTAATATAGAAGTGTTAAATAAGTTTATAAAGCTTGAAGTTAAAGATAATGGAATAGGATGTGAAATTGTAAAAAAGGGTATAGGTTTAAGGAATATAGAGGAAAGCATAAGTAATATAAATGGAAAAGTAATAATAAATAATAAAGAAGGTTTTGGAGTTATTATTTTAATTCCATATTTGGGGGATATATGAGTATAAGATTAGTAATTGCAGATGATGATGCTTTAATAAGAGATAGCTTAAAAATAATTTTATCTTACGATAAGGAAATAGAAGTTTTAGAGGTATTTGAAAATGGGAAGGACTTAGTTGATTTTGTACTTGAAAATGAAACCGATATAGCTTTAGTTGATATAAGAATGCCATTAGTAAATGGGGTAAAAGCAACCTTGGAAATATCTAAGAATACAGAAACTAAAGTAATAATTTTAACTACCTTTGATGAAGATGAATATATAAGAGATGGAATTAAAAATGGTGCTAAGGGATATCTATTAAAGAATACAAGACCAGAAAAAATAATTGAAACAATAAAGCTTGTAAAAAAGGGAATAGCAGTTATACAAGAAGAAGTATTAAACAAGCTTAGTAATAATATTATTTCAAAGAATAATTATAAAAAAATAGATAAAGACTTGTTTACTGAAAGGGAATTAGATGTTATGTTAGCAATATCAGAAGGATTAAGTAATAAAGAAGTATCAAAAAAACTTTTTATATCTGAAGGAACAGTAAAAAATTATATAACATCTATACTACAAAAAACGAATTTAACCCATAGAACTCAAATAGCAATTTATTATATAAAAAACTTGGAGGATTAAGTTTTTGTATTGAGTTATAATTTATATAAGTTAAGAGAAATTTAAATGAAAAAATATATGACTTTTGTCATGGAGAAAAGGTGACCTTTGCTAGATTATTTAGCAAGGTCTTTTTAATATAATAAAAGTAAGAAGTTTAGGAGGGGTTATTTATGAAGGTAGTAGAAATAAAAGATTTAGTAAAGAAATATGATACTACAATAGCAGTTGATAATATAAATTTATCAATAGAAGAGGGAGAGATATATGGGATTTTAGGTCCAAATGGAGCAGGTAAAAGCACAACTATAAGTTTAATTTGTTCTTTATTAAATCCAAGCTTTGGTGAAATTAAAATTTTAGGTGAAGATATAAGAAAAAAATCTATTAGTATAAAAAGAAATATAGGATTAGTTCCACAAAATATAGCGCTTTATAGAAATTTTACTGCTTATGAAAATGTTAAATTCTTTGGGGAATTATATGGTTTAAGAGGACAAGAACTTAGTGAAGCAATAGATGAAGCTTTAGAGTTTACAGGACTTTTAGAATTTAAAAAGAAAAAAGCTGAAGAGTTTTCTGGTGGAATGTTAAGAAGACTTAATATAGCATGTGCTATAGTCCATAATCCTAAAATACTAATTATGGATGAACCAACTGTAGGAATAGATCCTCAATCTAGAAATAATATTATGCAGGCAGTTAAAGAGTTAAATAGAAAAGGTGTTACTATAATTTATACAACTCACTATATGGAAGAAGCAGAAAATTTATGTAGTAAAATTGCTATTATAGATAATGGTAAAATAATAGTTGAAGGTACTAAGGAAGAGTTAAAGGATATGGTTAGTGATAAACGTATTCTTAATATTGGAGTTGATAACGTATATAAAGTTAATATAGAAAATTTAAGAAATATAGAGGGTGTTATTGGTGTTTCAATTGATGAGGGAAATGTAATTATTACATCCTCTAAGGAAGTAAATAATTTAAGTAAGCTAATTAAGGAAATTTCTGAAGAAGAATTAAAAATAAATGATTTAAGGTTTAAAGAAATAACCTTAGAAACTGTATTTTTATCTTTAACAGGTAAAAAATTAAGAGATTAGGGGGAAGAAGTATGATAGCTATTATAAAAGCTACAATATTAAACTGTGTTAGAGATAGAAAAAATCTTATATTTATGATATTTTTTCCTTTATTTTTAGTTCTATTAATTGGGAGCACCTTATCTTCTTACTTTGATAAAATGAATAATAATGTTGCAATAGATAATTTATCAATTTGTTATATTGATGAAGGAGATAGTAAGATAAATGAAGTTTTTAGTACCTTTGTTGATATTATAAAAGAAAGTAAAGATATTAGTAATGTAGATATAAAAGAAATTAGTGATATTGAAGAAGGAAAGAGAGAAGTAAGAGTTAATAGAGCAATAGTTTTATATTTAAAAGATAATACTATTGAAATGTATTCAAATGATAATTCTTATGTAAAATCATCTATTGTTTATCAAATATTAAACAGCATTTCTAATAGATATAATACAATAGCAGAAGTTTATACAATTAATCCAGAAAGAGCTGAAGAAATAATAAAAAATGAAAATAATAACTTTATAGAAGAAGATAATATTCCTTATGAAAAAATTCCAGGTTCTATGGATTATTATGGTGTAGCAGAGATAGGTCTTATGTTATTTTACTTTATAAGCTATCCATTATTTACTTTAAAGGAAGATAAAAGGAGTAATATTAAAGATAGAATAAAAATATCAGGCTTATCTACACCTAAATATTATCTAGCATCATTTACTGGTTTTTTCATGTTTTCCTTTGGAGTTTCTTTAACAACTTATATATTAAGCAATATTTTATTTGATATTAATTATGGAAATAATTTATTTATAATGCCATTAGCTATGATTCCATTTTTAATTATTGTAAATGGGATTGGAACTATAATGCCTATAATATTTAAAGATAATAAGGCTGCATCAACAATATTACAAAATATAATTATACCAGTTTTATCTTTTTTAGGAGGGGGATATGTTGCTTTTGATGTAGAAAAAAAGGGGATATTTAATATAATAACTAAAATATCACCACTTAGATGGTTTAATAGTAGCGTGTTTAGATATATATATTCTGATGATAGTAGTTCATTAATAAGCTGGATTATAATTGGGATAATAGCTTTGATTTTAATAATAGTATTAATTTATTTAATAGCAGGAAGGGAGGATAATATGAATGAAGAATATATTAACGTTAATTAAAAATAATTTAAGAGTTGATATAGTTAAAAATCCCTTTGAATTCTTAATTGGATTAATAGCTCCTGTAATAATACTTTATGTAATGCTTATGGTAATTAATACAAGCTCTGGATATATAAATATTGGAGTTATCGATAATGATAATAGTAGAACAAGTAATATTATTATAAATTCTTTAAAAAATAAAGAAGGATATAATGTAAAAGTAATTAATGATAAGGATGTTGATAATTTATTTTCAGAAAAAGCTGTAAATGTAGTATTGGAAATTAAGACTGAATTTGAAAAGGATATAATAGAAGGTAATACTAATAAGGTTAAGGTTACATCAATTAAAGATGATGGAATTGGAAATTTAATTAAAGAATTTATCAATATGGAGATGGCTAATATTAATGATATTTCATTAGCTAGTAATAAAAATGAAGAGGTATATTATAAATCTATAGATAATTATAGTAAGAATATTTCTGTAAATATAAAAAAGGAAAGCCTAGGTGATTTAAATTCAGATTATTTTACAAGTCAAATATATATAGGATTTCTAATAATGTTTATGCTAATAAGAGGAATGAAGACAGCTTATAGAATATTTGATGAAAAAGATGAAAATATATATATGAGGATATTTATGGCACCAGTTAAGACAATAGAATATTATTTAGGTATTATAATAAGTGGATATATATCTATACTAATTCAAGTTATATTAGGTATAATAAGTATTAATATTCTTAATATTGAAATAGGATTAAATAACATTCAAATGTTTGTAATACTTTCATTGGTAGGATTAGTATCAATAAGTTTAGCTTTATGTTGTGGAGCTTTTGCTAAAAATAGAACAGAAGCATCTAATACATTTAATTTTGCAAATATGTTACTTCTTATGCTTGGAGGAGCCTTTGTTCCACTTGAAGTAATGCCACCTTTAATAGAAAAAATATCATATTTTACACCTATAAGATGGGCAATGAAGACTATATCAGATATACAGCAAGGCTATAGTTTTAGTGAGACTTACAAATATTTATTCATACTCTTTTTATTTTCAGTAGCATTTTTTGTAATAGCAGCTTATAAGACGGCTAAATCAGAAAAGAAAATTATGATAAACTAGTAATTAATATAATTAAATATAAGCTTTTTAGAAAAAAATTTTAAAAAAATATTGATGTAATTTTAAATTACACCAATATTTTTTTATTAGTAGAGTTAATTATCTATTTGAGTAGTTTCAGCATCAATTATATCAGCTTTAGGGATTAGGGTATCGGAAGTTGAACTTTTATTTACAAAATCATTTATAACTTTTGATAAATCAACTCCAGTTAAATCTCTTAATACTTCAAAGCCATTAGCAGCTACATCTGTTACTATTTTAGAAACCTTTGAAGCTCCTTGATTTCCACCGTTATCTATAACAGTTAACTTATCTATTTGATCTAATGGACTTGCAATTTCCTTCATTACATCTGGTAATCTATTTACTATCATTTCTACAATAGCAGCTTCTCCATATTTAGCCATAGCTTCTGCTAATCTATCTTTTGCTTCAGCTTCAGCAATTCCTTTTGCTTTAATAGCTTCTGCCTCAGCAAGCCCTCTTGCTCTTATTGCAGCTGCATCTGCTTCCGCTTGAATTTTTTTTGCTTCAGCTTCAGCGATAGCTTTAACTTTTATTGTTTCAGCTTCTGCCTCAGCTTGTTTTATTGCTTGAATTTTGCTTGCTTCGGCAGCAACTTCCACTTCATATTTTCTTGCATCTGCTGGTTTTTTTACTTCAGCAATTAATTTCTTTTCTACAACTAAAGCTTCTTTTTCAGCAAGTTCTGCTTGTTGTTCTGCAAGTAATGAGTTATTTTCTACTTCTTGTAATTTATAAGCAACGTCAGCATTAGCCTTTGCTTTATCTTGTTCTGCTCTAAATACTTCTAGTTTTAATTTCTTATCTCTTTCGCTTTGAGCAATTTCAGTTTCTGCTTCTAATTTTGCCTTTTGACCTTCTCTTGTAGCAATAGCAGTTTTAATTTCTGTATCTCTTTTTCTTTCGGCTTCAGCTATATCAGCTTCAGATTTTGCTGCTGCTATTTGAGGTTTAGCTCTATTTTCTAAATATCCACCTTGAGTACTAATTTTTAAAATTGTATAAGAAATTAATACTAATCCCATTGAACCAAGTTCATTTCTTATATCATCTTCAATTCTTTGCTCAAATGAAGATCTATCTTCGTTAATTTGTTCAACAGTTAAAGTAGATACTATACCTCTAAGTTTACCTTCTAAAATTTGTTCAACTATTGTTCTAATTACATTGACAGTGTTTTTTTCTCCACCACTACAAAATTGTTCAACAGCTTTTAATACATTTTCAGTATCGTTTTTTACTTTTACTACTGCAGTACCGACTATATTAACAAATATACCTTGTTTTGCAGGTGCTTCATTTACATCCGTTGTCATTGATATGTTTTCCAGTGAAATTGTGGAAGAAGTTTCTAGTATAGGAATCATTAGACCTCCTCGACCTAATAAAACCCTTTTTCTAAGACCTGTTATGACCATTGCCTTATCAGCAGGTACTCTTCTCCAAAAGGAAAGGAAAAGTACTATAACTACAACGACTATAATAATTATAGGCAATGCAGCAATTAAGTTTTCAAAGAAATGATTCATTGTATAAATTCCCCCTAATTTTATATTATAACAATATTTTAACATAAATTTCCTCATTTAAGTAATAGTTTAATAATATTTCTTGAAAATAATATGGTATAATTATTGTTAATTAATGGAGGGAATAATATTAAATAAGTATAAAAAATCTATGAAAGCAGTTCTAAATTAAATAAATCTTAAATAAGGAGAAAATTAAATGGAAATAAAAATAAGATTATTAGAGAATGAAGATTTACATGAATACTGGAAAAGTGGATTTGAAAATCCAGATAAAGATATGTTTTATTATACAGGAACAACTAATTATCCGAGTAAAGATGAAATAAAAAAATTTATAGAAAATAGTATTATTGATGAAGAAAGAAGACATTTTTTAATATGTAATAAAGAAGACAATATATTAGGAGAAGTTGTTCTTATGGATATAGATAATGAGTATAGAAGTTGTAGCTTTAGAATAGCCTTATTTAATAAGGAAAACTTTAATAAAGGAATAGGATTTAAAGCTACTAAAGAAGTATTAAAATTTGCTTTTAGAGATTTAAATTTACATAGAGTTGAATTAGAGGTTTTTGATTATAATCCAAGAGCTAAATCTATGTATGAAAAGTGTGGTTTTAAAGAAGAAGGAATTAAAAGAGATGCTTTATTTATAAATAATGAATTTCATGATGTGTATATTATGGCTATTTTAGATTATGAATTTAAGGAGTAGATATTATGAGAAAAAGCTTTTTAAGAGAGATTAGAAGTATTGGTGTAACAATCATAGGAAGTATAATACTAGTATCAATAATTAATACAAAGGTTTTTGCTATGGCAAAAGTTCAACAAAGCTCTATGGAAAATACACTTCATAGTGGTGAGAAACTTTTTGTAGATAAATTAAGTTATAGTTTTACAGCACCTAAAAGAGGCGATATTATTATATTCTTAAAAGATGAAGAAAAAGGAAATTTAATAGAGGAAAGTTATACTTATATTAAGGGGATTATTTCATTAAATAATATTACTGATAATAGAATTAGATATGTAAAAAGAGTAATAGGAATACCTGGAGATGAAATTAATATTGAGTCAGGAAATGTATATGTAAATGGAGAAAAATTAAATGAAGACTATATAAAAGGAGAAACTTATGAAAGAGAAATAAGTTTTCCTTTAAAAGTTGGAGAAGATGAAATATTTGTATTAGGTGATAACAGAGAGGATAGTAGAGATAGTAGAGATTTTGGTACTGTTAAAATAGAACAAGTAGAAGGAAGAGTTATTTTTAAATAGATAGCAAATTATTGCGAATATATTACAATTTTAAAAGTGTATTTAAGTAAATAAATTATTTGGATATAATTAGTAGTACTATAGCTTTTAAAGTATAAAGTTTAAGGAGTGTATATGAGTACTCAAATTATAATAGTATTAGTATTAAATTTTATAATTTCAATAATAGGTACACTAGCCTATTCCACAAGGTTAGTTGGTGTTAGGACAGGGAAAATAGCAGTTACCTATGCAGTTTTTAATGTGCTTATGTTAGTTTCAAGAACTGCAGTTACATTTCAAAGTCCGTTATTAAGCAAGTTTGTAGAGAGCAATCCAAGTAGCAATGAATTAATAAAAATATTTAATTTAATAATAATAGTTTCTGGAATAGCCTCTATTGTAGGCGCTTTTTTAATACCGACATTTCAAACTATGTTTAGTAAGGCTGTAAATCATTTTTCTATTGAAAAATCTATACCTAGATTACTAATTCATAGCTTTTCAAAAACTGGAGTTAAGTATATGAAAGAAAGTATAGCTGTTCCAGTGAAGGGAAGTATAACTAGTATTAATTTTAAAAATCTTCCTAAAAGAATTTTAGTCTATAATTTTATATCTGTAACAATAATTACAGCGGGAGCATTTTCTCCTATATATGCAGGGAGTCTAGTACCGGAATTTAGATTAACTTGTCTATCTCTTTCTCCAATTATTAATGGTATAGCAACTATACTAACTTCAATCTTTATTGATCCGCATTTATCTATAATGACTGATGATGTAATAGAAGGAAAATGTAGTGAAGATGATTTTAGAGGATGTGTAATTGCAATGGTAGGTAGTAAGGTTATTGGAACATTTGCTGCTTTATTAATATTTATTCCAGCATCATACTTAATTGCTTTTATTGCAAATTATATTTAAATATTAATTTGTAATTAGCAATAAAAGTTATATAATTATTTTGTAAATTATGTACTTAAGATATTAATATTGGAGGTAAAATGAATAGAAAAGTTATATTATATATTGCAGTTAGTTTAGATAATTATATCGCAAGGGAAAATGGAGATGTAGATTGGTTAATAGGGGATGGAAGTAACCCTAATATGGACAATGGATATGAGGATTTTTATAAAACTATAGATGTTGTAATATTAGGAAAATCAACGTATGATCAAGTTATAGGCTGGGGAGAATATCCATATAAAAATTGTGAAAGTTATGTTTATACAAGAAAAGAAATTAAAGATAATGAGTATATTAAATTTATAAATGAGGATCCAAGAAATTTAATTTCAAAATTAAAAGAAAAGCCAGGGAAAGATATTTGGATAGTTGGAGGAGCTGATATAGTAGATTTATTTTTAAAACAAGATTTAATAGATGAGTTTATTATTGCAACTATTCCAACTATTTTAGGTAGTGGAATACCGTTATTTAAGGATAGTAATATGGAAATAAAATTAAGCCTAAAAGAAAGTAAAATTTTTGATGGGATTGTTCAAAATCATTATATAAAAAAATATTAATAATCAAAGGAGAAAAAAATGAAAAGTGCAGAATATTATATAAATAATTTAGAGATGGAAAAACATATTGAAGGTGGATATTTTAAAGAATCTTTTCTTTCTGTAGACGAAGTAAGAAAGGATAAGAAATTATGGAGTAGTATATATTTTCTTTTAAAGACAGGTGAGGTATCTAATTTTCATAGATTAAAATCAGATGAATTATGGTATTATCATGATGGTGAAGCGTTAACAATTTATATGATAAGTCCAGAGGGAGAGCTTATAACTAGTCAGTTAGGAAATAATATTGAAAAAGGTGAAAGACCTCAAGTTTTAGTACCTAAGGGATATATTTTTGGATCAGCAATGAATAATGATGGATATGCATTAGTTGGATGTATGGTTTCACCGGCATTTGAATATAGTGAATTTGAGTTGTTTGATAGAGAATATTTATTGAATTTATATCCAGAACATAAAGAAATAATAATTAAGTTAACAAGGAAATAAAAATGCTAGCATTTTTATAATGAAAAATTAAAAATTAAGAATGAAGAATTAAGGAAAAAAATCCTTAGGATTTTTGAATAAAAGGTGTTTTGCACCAATATATTTAAGTTTTGCTGTGCAAAACCACCTTAATTTTACATTCTTAATTCTACATTATTAATTTAAAGATTGCTTTGCAATCTTATACGAATGCTTTGTAAATTGAGTTTATGGCCTTTTCAAAGTGATCATTTTCAATTCCAATTAAAATATTTATTTCACTAGAGCCTTGATCAATCATTCTAATATTAATATTTGATTCACTTAATGAATTAAATATTTTAGCTGCTACTCCTCTATTTTTAGACATTCCATTTCCAACTGTTGCAATTAGGGCCATATTAGGATGTACTACAATTGAGTCTGGATTGCATGTCCTCTTTATTTCATCAACTAATATTTCAGTTTTGTTTTTTAATTGAGCATCAGAAATAACAACACACACTGAATCTATACCTGAAGGCATATTTTCAAAGGAAATACAGTTTTGTTCTAATATAGATAAAACTTTTCTACAAAAACCAAGTTCTGAATTCATCATTGCCTTTTCAATAGAAATTACAGTGAAATCTTTTTTGCCGGCAATACCTTTAATTGGATTATTAAAGTCTTGCTCCATATCTTTTACTATTAAAGTACCAGGATCGCTTGGAGTATTAGTATTTTTGATATTAATAGGAATACCAGCATTTCTTACAGGAAATACTGATTCTTCATGTAAAACAGAAGCTCCCATATAAGAAAGTTCTCTTAATTCTCTATAAGTAATTTTTCTAATTTGCATGGGATTTTCAACAATTCTTGGATCTGCCATTAAAAATCCAGAGACATCTGTCCAGTTTTCGTATAATTTAGCATTTATGCTAGCTGATACTAATGCACCAGTAACATCTGACCCACCTCTAGAAAAGGTAACGATATTACCTAATGAATCTGAACCATAAAATCCTGGAATAACAGCTCTTGTATTTTCATTAAGAATATTTTGCAAGGCTTTGTATGTAGCCTCTGTATCTATACATCCGTACTTATTAAATAAAATAACATCTTTAGCATCAATAAATTCAAAATCAAGATAATTTGCAAGAATAATACCATTTAAATATTCGCCCCTACTTGCAGCATAATCTTTAGATGCTCCATTTTCTATATCATTTTTTATTTTATTTAAATAATAATCTATATCTAATTCTAGATTAAGTTCTAAAACTATATCCCTATATCTATTAGATATTAAATTAAAGACATCATCTAGTGGAATACTAGACTCAATATGTCCATGACAAAGATATAAAAGGTCAGTGATTTTAAAGTCTTTAGAATTTCTTTTACCTGGTGCAGAAGGAACAACTATTTTTCTATTATTATTAGATAAAATAATCTCCTTAACCTTTTTAAATTGATTAGCATCAGCTAAAGAACTTCCCCCAAATTTTGTTACAATCATATTCAATTTTGTGCCCCCTTAAAAAATATATTTACTATATATTAACAACAATTTAAAAAAATCTCAAATAAAAAATTAAAATATTCGAGTTAATAATTTTTTTGGTGGAATACTAAAATATAAATTTATAAGTAGGTGATAAGATGAAGTGGAAAATATTTATTATAAGTAATATATTGCTATTTAATATATTGGCTATAATACCTAGTGCAAAAGAAAATGGGAAGGATTTATACAGAGATAATTGTAAAAGAGATCTCTTAGTATTAATGATGGCATATCCGGATAAAATAAAAGATATTGAAATATCAAAAGATGGATATATATATTTGCTGTTAAATAATGATGAAAAAATAATTTATGATGATAAGAAAGAAAAAAATAAATATGAAAAAATTTCAAATGCAGATATTCAAGATACTTTAGAAGTAATATATCCTTTAGATAGTATAAGTGCTGTAGTAGAAGGAATAGATCCGGGAAGAGGGAGAGCTTATGGCTTTCTTAATAGTATATATGGTGGAACTCAATCTAAAATAGAGAAGAATTTATCTTACTTTTCAACATCTTGTGGTAATATTATGTTTAATAAAAATGCTAAAGCAGGTGAAGCATTAAAGAAATCTTTAGATGAAGCTAAGAAATTAACAGAAAAAGATAATAAAATTAATAATTATATTTTTCCTATAAGTGGTACATATAATTATAGAGTTATTAAGGATACTGGAAGGCTTAGTGCTCATGCTTATGGAATAGCTATTGATTTAAATAGAAATGATTCAGATTATTGGAAGTGGGTAGATAAATCTAAAGGTAGTAAAAGAATAGAAGGGTATCCTAAAGAGTTAGTGAAAGTATTTGAAAATAATGGCTTTGTATGGGGAGGAAAGTGGGAACATTTTGATATTTTACATTTTGAGTATAGACCTGAAATAATTTTAAAAAGTAAATTTTTTAGTGATAAATTAGAAAATGGTAAAGAATGGTATGATGGGGTTCCTAATAATGAAGAAAATAAAAGAATAATAGATATTATAAATAGCAAAATGTAAATTTTTTTTTAAAAGATAAATTTAAAATCAAATATACCTATAAAACAAAAGTAAAGTTAGATAAGTGTAAATTCATAAAGATTCTTTAAGAAATTTAAAAGATAAAAAAAAGCAAATGAAAAATTTTTGTTGTATAATTGAGAAATGAATGTTTAAAAATATATAAAGTTTTACATTAATTAACAAATCAAAGGGGAGTAGATGGGTTAAATGAAAGTCATTAAAAGAGATGGAAGTATAGTAGAATTCGATAAGAGTAAAATAAGAGAAGCTGTAACGAAAGCCATGAAAAATGGTAGCGGAATTTATCTAGGTGATATAGCAAAACTAATAGCTAATGATGCTGAAAAATACTTTAACAAAGAAAAAGAAATGCCAACAATACATAAAATTGAATCATATGTATATGATAGATTAGTTCATTATGGGCAAAGTGTAACTGCAAAATCTTATGAAAGTTATAGAGCGGTTCAAGAGTTTAAAAGAAATACTAATACAACAGATGAAAGTATTTTGAGTCTTTTAAATAAAACTAATGAAGATGTAGCAAAAGAAAATTCTAATAAAAACTCTGTAATAGCTGCAACTCAAAGAGATTTAATTGCTGGTGAAGTTTCAAAGGATATATCTAGAAGAAGACTTATTCCAGCTCATATAGTTCAAGCTCACGATGAAGGTGCAATTCACTGGCATGATATGGATTATACTCTTTCACCAATTTTTAATTGCTGCCTAATTAATTTAGAAGATATGCTTGAAAATGGAACTGTAATTAATGATAAATTAGTTGAATCACCGAAGTCTTTTGGAACAGCATGCACAGTTACTACTCAAATAATAGCACAAGTTTCAAGTAATCAATATGGTGGTCAAAGTATTACAGTTAAACATTTAGCTAAATACTTAAAAGTAACTGAAGAGAAGGCTTATAAGCATTATCTAGAATTATTAAAAGATGAAGAATTAGCGAAAAAATTAGCCTTAGATATTAAGATGAAAGAGCTTAAAGATGGGGTTCAAACAATAAGATATCAATTATCTACTTTACAAACAACAAATGGTCAGTCTCCTTTTTCTACTATTTATTTGGAAATAGAAGAAGGTCATCCTTATGAAGAGGAAATGGCTTTAATTTGTGAGGAAATGATTAAGCAAAGATTAGAAGGAATGAAAAACTATAAGGGACAAGAAATTGGAGAAGCTTTTCCAAAACTTGTATATCTTTTAGAAGAGCATAACTGTCTAGAAGGCGGAAAGTATGATTATATAACTAAGCTTGCTGCTAAATGTACAGCTAGAAGATTAGTTCCTGATTATCAATCAGCTAAGATAATGAGACAAAATTATGAAGGAAATGCATTCCCACCAATGGGATGTAGATCTCATTTAGCTCCTTGGAAAGATGAAAATGGTAATTATAAATGGTATGGTAGATTTAATCAGGGTGTTGTAAGTTTAAATTTACCTCAAATAGCTATAGTTTCAGAAGGAGATATGGAATTATTCTGGGATATGTTAGATCAAAGATTAGAATTATGTAAGGAGGCGTTATTAACAAGACATAATATGCTTCTTGGTACAAGTTCCGATGTTTCACCTATTCATTGGCAACATGGTGCAATAGCAAGATTAAATAAAGGTGAAAATATAGATAAGTTATTAAAAAATGGTTATTCAACTTTATCATTAGGATATGTAGGAATACATGAAATGGTACAAGCTATGCTTGGAGAGAGTCACACTAGTGAAAAAGGTGAAAAATTTGCATTAGATGTAATGAATCATATGAATGAAGCTTGTCAAAAATGGAAAAATGAAACAGGATTAGGTTTTAGTTTATATGGAACTCCAGCAGAAAATTTAATTTATAGATTCTGTAGATTGGATAAAGCTAAATTTGGACTTATAAAAAATGTTACTGATAAATTATATTATACTAATTCTTATCATGTTCATGTATGTGAAGAAATAGATGCTTTCAGTAAATTAAAGTTTGAATCACAATTCCATGGAATTAGTTTAGGTGGATGTATTTCTTATGTAGAAGTTCCAGACATGAGTAAAAACTTAGAAGCTGTAGAACAAATAATTAACTTCATATATCATAATATACAATATGCAGAAATTAATACAAAGCCAGATACATGTTATAAGTGTGGATATACTGGAGAAATAAAGTTAGATGAAAATTTAGCTTGGTATTGTCCTTCTTGTGGAAATAGAGAAGAAACAGAAATGCAAGTAATGAGAAGAACCTGTGGATATATAGGTACAAATTTTTGGAATAAAGGCAGAACAGCTGAAATAGGAGATAGAGTATTACATTTATAAGGGTGATTAAATGAACTATGCAAAAATTAGAAAGTTTGATGTTAGTAATGGTCCAGGGATTAGAGCTACACTATTTGTAAGTGGATGTACAAATGGGTGTAACGGATGCTTTAATAAAGAGCTACAAGATTTTAATTATGGTAACAAATGGACTAAAGAAGTTGAAGATGAATTTGTTAACCAAGTAAAAAATTCTAACATAGTAGGGGTAAATATCTTAGGTGGAGAGCCTATGGATCAAATAAAAGATGAAAGTTTACTAAAGCTATTAAAGAGAATAAAAGAAGAAACTCAAAAAAGTATTTGGTTATGGTCAGGTTATATCTATGAAGATATAATAACTTGTGATAAAAAGAGTCAAATTTTATCTTATGTAGATGTCTTAATAGATGGTAGATTTGAAGAAGATAAAAGAAATATATCGTTAAAGTATAGGGGTTCATCTAATCAAAGAATTATAGATATAGTTAAAAGTAATGAGAATAATAGAGTTATAGAAATTGAAATTTAAAGGGGATGTGTAAACATCTCCTTTAATGTTTATTTTAGAATTATAAAACTAAAAATTGTAAATATGTTTTATGTTTTTGTGCTTTAATACAAAAATAAATAAAAATATAGAGAAAAAAATTCAAATAAATTACAATTATATAAGGATAGTTCCATAAATATTAGAAATGAAAATGGAAACGTTTCCGAAGTATTCTTATTAAATAAAAGGAGGATTATTATGAGGGTAAATAATTTTTTGAAGCACAAATCTAAATTGGTTCTATTCATAGTATTAATGTTTATTTTAACTCTTATACCTATTCCTAACAGTACAGTTAAAGCTGATACCGAAGCTATGGAAAAGGTTAAAATAAGGTTTATAAAAGAAGATGCTGATTATAGTAATTGGAATATTTGGATTTGGTGGACAGATAATGATGGAAAAGAGGTGAAATTTACTCACCAGGATGAACGAGGAGTTTATGCTGTTATTGAAGCTCCTAAAGATGCAAAACTTGGATTTATTATAAGAAAAGGTAATTGGGAGACTAAAGCAACGACAAATGTTGAGTATGATTTATCTAAAGGACCTAAAGAAATTATAGTTACATCAGAAAAAATAGATAAGGATAATCCAGAGGCAAAAGTAGATTATCAAGATTTATATAAGGATTTTGATAAGATTAATATTAAGGTTAATTATAGTAGGTTTGATAATAAATATGATGGATGGCAATTATGGAATTGGATAGATGGTGGACAAGAAGGTTCAGAAGATACTATAGTTAATTTAAGTGAAACAAATGAATATGGTGTATATGGAAATTTAACTTTTAATAATATAACTAAAAATAATAAACAAGTAGGTGTTATATTTAGAACCGATAAGTGGACTTTAAAGGATGGTGGAGATAAGCTTATAGATTTAGCTTATTTAGATTGTAATGGTAATTTAGAGGTTTATTATAAGCAATTAGAAGACAGAACTTATTATTCAAAGCCAGAAATAATAGAAGATAATATTGTAGCTGATGAATTGGTTAATCAACAAGGTGGGAAAAATCAATGGTTTATAGCAGGATCTTTTCAAGGATGGAATAACAGCAATAAAGAAACTCAATTAAAGCATCTAGTAGATGGATTTTTCGAATATTCTACAGTTTTAGGAGCAGGTGAATATCAGTTTAAAATTGTTAAAAATGGTACTTGGGATGGCTTCAGTAATAACGGTAATAATTTTGAATTAAATTTAACAGAGAAAACTAAAGTTAATTTTTATGTTAATGAGGAATTAAATGAAGCTAGAATTAATTTAGAGGGGGTTAATGGATTAACTCAATATGTTCCGGAGATAAGTAGTGATAAGTGGCCAAGATTAGTAGGGGATATACAAAAAGTATTTGGTGAAGAAAACTGGTCTCCACAAAATGCTAGACAAATGTTTGTAGATTATAATTTTGATGGCAGTGTATATAAATTACAAAGAAATATACCTATTGGAAAATTTGAAGCTAAGGTAGCCTTTGGAGCAAGTTGGGATGAAAGTTATGGAGCTGATGAAAAGGGGAATAATCTAATAGTTAATACATTAGATCCAGCTGATGTAGTTTTTACTATAAATTATAAAGAGGATAAGATATTAACACATAACTATAAACCTAAAGAAGGAAGCTATGATGGTTTAATAGATAAATCTAAAATAGAATTCGATTCAAGAAATATAACTTATAAAAAGCCTTTTGGAGCTATAAAAGAGGAGTCAGAAGACTTAACATTAAGGATTGGTGTAGCAAGAGAAGATGTTCAAGTTGCTAAGCTTGAAATGACTGATGGAAATGGAATAGCAAAGAGCTATGATATGAGAAAGGCGACTACTGTAGGGGAAAAGGATTATTATGAAGTAAATATACCTAAAGAGGATTTTGTTGGAATAGGAGTTTGGGGATACAAATTTATACTTGTAGATGGAAAGACTAAAATTGAATATGGAGATGATAGTTTAAGTGGAGGAACTGGAGTAGCAGTTGAAGAAGGGGCTTTGCCATATAATTTAACTGTATATGATAAAGATTATACAACTCCAGAGTGGATGAAAAATGCAACTGTCTATCAAATATTCCCTGATAGATTTTTTGATGGGGAAGAAGATAATAATAGAGCAAAGCTTATAGATGGTTATCGTGGGTATGTTATGAAAGATGGAAAAATAGTTCCATATGATCTTCAATACTATGATGGTGGTGTAACAAATGATCCAGCATCATCTAAGGTTTGGGGAAGTTGGAGTGACTATCCTGAAAATCCAAGACAATCAACCCCTGAAAATAAGCCATATTATCCCAATACTAAGACTGATACTATTTGGTCAAATGAATTTTATGGTGGAGATATTCAAGGGATTCAAGAAAAACTTGAATATTTAAAATCTATTGGAATTACAGCGATTTATTTAAATCCAGTTGCTTGGGCATCATCAAATCATAAGTATGATGCAACTGATTATAAGCATCTAGATCCAATGTTTGGTGAGCCTGTTTACAATAAAGAAGGGGATGCAACTTCAGGATTAAATTACGAAAAGACAAGAGCAAAATCAGATAGAATTTATCAGGCTTTTGCAGATGCAGCTAATAAGGCTAATATTAAGATTATTGCTGATGGAGTATTTAACCATGTAGGTGATGATTCAATTTATTTTGATAGATATGAAAAGTATCCTGAAATAGGAGCTTATGAATATTGGAAGAGAGTTTATGACAAAGTTAATGATGCTAAAACACAAGAAGTAGCTGAAAAAGAAGTAATAAAAGAATATGAAAGTAAAATTAATCCTTTGACTGGTAAAAAGTATTCTTATCCAGAAGACTTTGGATTTATAAATTGGTTTAAAGTTGAGAATAAGTGGGTGGTTAAAGATAAGGATGGTAATTCTTTAGAAGAGAAGGAGCAACATTATGAATATGAAGGATGGTGGGGATATGACTCACTACCTGTTATGGAATCTAAAGAACCACAAGAAGGTGATGAATTAGCATTAGATGGCTATCATGAATGGAATAATGTTGATTATAGAGAAAACGTTATAGGATATGATTTAACTGGTTTAAGTGATGAGGAAGCAGAAGAAAAAATGGAATTTGCAGCATCACAAAGATGGATATGGATGGGGGCAAGAGGATGGAGATTAGATGTAGCACCTGATGTATCAACTAGAACATGGCAAAAATTTAGAGAGGCTGTAAAGTCTACAACAGGAAGAACAGATGTAAATGGAAATATTATAGATGAACCAATAATATTGGGTGAAGAGTGGGGAGTTGCAACAAACTATTTACTAGGTGATCAATTTGATTCAGTTATGAATTATCAGTTTAGAGCAGCACTTCAAAATTACATTATAAATGGGAATGCTGTTACATTTAATAATGCATTAGAAGTTATTAGAGAAAATTATCCTAAGGAAGCATGGCAAGCTATGCTAAATTTAGTTGACTCCCATGATACAGTACGTAATATAACAAAAATAGATAATCCAACTTGGGAAGAGGAAAATACAAAAATTGCTCCAGAAGCTAGTGATAAAGCTTTGAAATTACAAGAATTAACAGCAATATTCCAATTAGGATATGCAGGAGCTCCAACAATTTATTATGGAGATGAAGTAGGGGTTACTGGAACTAAGGATCCTGATTCAAGAAGAACTTTCCCATGGGAAAGAATAGCAGAAAATAATGGAGAATATAGTGCTGGGGGAAGATATGAAAGTTTATTTAATGTATATAAAAATGCGGCTAATGTAAGGAATAAAAATTTAGATGTTTTTGCAACAGGAGATATATATACAGCTTATGCAGAAGGAAATACTATTGCTTATGCTAGAAAGAGCGAAAATAAGGGTGGATTATTAGTTATTAATAAGGAATCAGTAGAAAAAACTATAGAATCCAATGTAGCTGGATTTTTACCAGATGGATTAGAATTAAAGGATCAATTATACGGTAATATAAAATCTACAGTTAAAGATGGTAAAATAATAATAACTGTACCAGCAGAAACAGGTTTAATGATGGTTTCAACTAATAGTATAGTAAAAGTTAATAAGGTCGAAGGATTAAAAGCAACTGGAGAAGAAGGAAAAGTAAGTTTATCTTGGAATGAAGTTGAGGGTGCTAAAGAGTATAAAATATATAAAACAAATTTAGAAGGACAAAATATAAAGTACGTTTCAACTGTCAATAAACTAAACTATGAAGATAATGAAGTAGAAAATGGAGTTAGATATTATTACTATGTAACTGCTTTAAAAGATGGTGGAGAAAGTGAACTTAGTAATGCAGTAACAGCACTTCCTTCATATACAATTAAGGAAATTTTAAAACCAAGTGAAGTTAATGATATGACAATAGGAGTTGGAAATAAAACAGGAGAAATAACTGTAAAAATTAATATACCTGGTATAACTGATAATGATGAATACAATGGAAAAGAAGTACCAAACTTTGAAGCAAAATTAATGTATTATAAGGATGGGACTTTAAAAGATAATGCTTATAGTACTAAATTAAGATACAAAGGAGATTCAAAGGAAGATAGAACAAAGATTTATTATGCAGAATTTGAACCTACTGAAGAAGGAATTTATAATTACTATGTAAAGGCAACTACAAACTATGGAGATACTTATGTAGAGTCAATAGAATCAGAATTTAAAGCAAAGATAAATTTAGATGACAATTTATCTATTGAAGTACCTGCTTTAAAGGATATATTAGTTGAATCTAATAGGAGTAAATTAGAATGGGAATCAAATGGAGATAATATCGAAGGATATGAAGTATATAGAAAAGAAGGAACTGGAGAATATATAAAGATTGCTGTTTTAGATAATGACACAAGGGACTATACTGATTTTACTGTTAGCAATGGTAAAAACTATACTTATAAAATAGCAGCGTATAATAGATCCTACAATAGAGTATATTCAAGTGAAAAAGATGTAACACCAACTTTAGTTATGGTTGATGTAACACTTAGACTTCATATTCCAAATTATACTCCAGTTACAGATGATATTTTCATAGCCGGAGATTTAAATGGATGGAATGCATCTGGTGGAAAATTGAATGTACCAAGTGGTGCTACTTCAAGAGATATAGTAGAGTATAAATTTAAAATGATGGCAGGAAAGAGTATTCAATATAAATATACAAGAGGATCATGGACAACAGAAGCGTATACTAGTCATAAACGCGTTGCTAATGATACTGAAGATTATGGTAATTGGGCTTATAGCTCTACTGATACAAATATGAAATTAACTATACAAAATCAAGGTGGAAACTCAATGGTAGTTGATGATTATGTATTAGGTTGGGTAGATATGCCAATAATAATTACAATGCCTAGAATATCATATGGAGAAAATATTGAATATGAAACAACAGATGATAACTTTACATTAAAGGGGAAGGTACCATATGGAGTTGAGTTTACTATAAATGGAGAAGATATAAATAGCCTATATGAAAATGCTATGGATGTTTATGGCAATGTATATGTTGAAGGAATTAAATTAAATCCAGGATTAAATGAATATAAAATTCATATAGAGCCAACAGAAGAAACGGTTAACTTACCATGGTACACTGATGATGGAAGAGTTTCACAAGCTACGAAAGATATTATTATGAAAATTAATTATAAAAATGATATTAGTTATGAAGAGATTAAGGTAACAGGAATTACACTAAATAAAGTATCAGCAAATTTAAAAATAGATGAGGAGCTTAAATTAGAGGCAAGTATTTTACCTGAGAATGCAACTAATAAAGAGGTTTCTTGGACAAGTAGTGATGAGAAAGTAGCTATAGTAGATAAGGATGGAAATGTAAAAGCTATATCAGAAGGAGAATCTATAATTACTGTTACTACTAAGGATGGAGATTTTACTGCGGAATGTAAAGTAATAGTTACTGGAAAAGACATAAGTGATGGCAATGAAGAAAATCCAGGGAATAACTCGGGAGAGAATCCAGGAGAAAACTCAGGAGATAAACCAGAGGAAAATCCAGGTGAGAATTCGGGAGAGAACTCAGGAGAAAACTTAGAAGAAAATCCAGGAAATGATGAGTCGTCAGAAAGTGAATTTGAAATTATAATTGATAAACTAGAGAATCCAAATGGACAAAATTTAATAATTATAGATAAGGAATATAATAATATTAGAGTCGAAATTAAAGATATAGAGTCTATAAAAAATGGTACAGGAAATATTCAAATAAAAAATGGAGAAAATTCTATAATACTACCATTTGAATTAATAGATAAAGATTTAATTAAAGAGGGTTCAACATTAGTATTTGAAATGAATATTAATCCAGACAAGATTATTACAGCTGGAATAAAGGGAGTAAAAAAAGTATTTGAGTTTAAATTATTTGTAAAGAATGGAAATGAAAATATACCAATATATGACTTTAAAAATGGATTTGCAACTATTACTATAAAACTATCTGATGAAGATTTAAAAGGTTTAAATAAAGATAAATTAGCTGTATTTTATTACAATGAAGAAAATAATACCTTTGAAATACTTGAAACATCTATAAATGGAAATGAAATAAAATTTAAAACAAATCATTTTAGTAAATTTATTATTGCTGAAAAAGATACAAACAAAGAAGGAGAAAAATTACCACAAACTGGTGGAAATAATCCAACCTATTTATTAATATTGGCTTTAATAGCAGTTGGAATAGGAAGTACATTTATATTAAAAAATAAAAAATCAAAAGATAATAGTAATAAGGAAAACCAATAAAAAACTCTACTATAGATTAAGAGTAAATTAATAAGAAAATTTATAGAGAAAAACAATAAAGATGTATTTAATAAATAAATTTAGAGGCTGTCTGTGAGACAGCCTCTTTATAATATATTTGATTTTAAAATACCCTTAGAAATGCTAATATTATTAACATTAATCCTGATAACCAAGAAAGATTTAGATTTAAATTTTCAACAAATTTCTTACCAATATAAAATCCAAGTAATATTAATATAAAGCCAATAAAGATAGAAAGAGTAAAAACTTCTATATAATTAATTGAAATTAAACTACTTCCAAATCCTACGGCTAAACTATCTAAAGATAAAGCAAAGGCTAAATACATTGCTTCTTTAGATGTTAAAATCTTCGAATTATCGAAATCTGCTTTTATTTCGTCGGCATATACTTGAAGAACAAATTGAAAGTCGAATAATTTGAATGTTAGTGGGGATAAAGACTTATAATTATTATTAATATAACTTTTTAAAACTCCTTCAAATAATCTATATACACCTAAGCAAAATAAAATAATAAAACTAATGCTTTTTGCTATGTTTAATGGAATATAATTTTGGAGTAAACCACCAACTAATAAAGATATTCCAAGCATAGTAGATGAAATTATATCTAATATTAATACTGATCTTAAGGGTATTTTTATTTTACTAGTACCATATGAAATACTTGCTAAAAATGAATCAATAGATACTGATAAGACTAATATTAATGTTTCTAGCATAATTTTACCCTCTGAAATTGAATTGATAGTTTATAATATGAAAATAAATATGTTAAAGTTACATAAAATATAAATATAAAAAATATATAAAATACTAGAAAAAAGTAAAATTTATATATAAAATAGAATGGATAATGAAGATAAAGGAGAATAAAATGGATAAAAAGGATTTAAATATAAGTGATGAAGAAAAAGTTATAATGAGCTTTTTAGATGAAAATGGAGAAAAGGTGGATTTTGAAGCAGTAGCTAAGGTCTATTTAAAAGAAGTAGAATATTTACTTTTAGCTCCTATAGATGAAGAAAGTGAAGATATTTATGTATTTAGAGTAGATGAAGTTGATGGAAAAGAAGAATTAAATTTAGTTGAAGATGATAAAGAATTCCTTGCAGTAAAAAAGGAATATAAAAAACTGTTATATTAATTGGAGGACATCATGAATAGTGATAAGATAATTGAAATACTTGAAGAAAATAATATGTCAGAAATAGAAGAATTAAAAAATGAAAATGGAATTTGCTTAGTTAAGTTTTTTTTAGATTTTGATGAAGATTTACTAAAGGCAGCTAGAAGCTATTCTAACGAAGAAAGTGATTGTGAAGAAGAAAGTGATGAGTGGTTCAAAGAATACTTTATACCATATCTATATGAATATGGAAATGATGAAGTTGTAGATATAATAGAAGAAATAGTAGAAGAATTAGATATATGTGGAGAAGTTATGGCTTTTCAATTTGATTCATCTAATTATGAATTTATGCAATTTATGGCGTTATTTACAGATGAAAATCAAGATGTAGCAATAGAAGATGTAGCAAAAGAATATATTTGTTAGAGGTTTACTTTTATTCCAAAAGAATATATTGCAATAGAAAAAATCTGTGCTATAATAAAAGCATAGTTAATCCTGAGATGTTCGCTTAGCTTAAAATATTCAACCTACATTGAATATACGGGATTTGTGATATCTAGTTGTATGTCGGGCTTCAGTAATTCACAATTTGTGGCGGAAGAAGACAAAAAATTAGTGAACTTAACCCACCTGCGAGGAGCAGGTATGAATATTTAAGTGACCGGCATGTTGGGAATATATTTACTTTGTAATACCTCATAGTGAGGTATTTTTTGTTTTTGTACACAAAATTTTATATTTTGTGTACAAAAATTATTTAATTAATATGTGTATTTTATAAAACATTAATTAAAACACACATATAGTATAGTATTTTTAAGCTACTCTATTTAGAGTAGGTCTATAGGAACTTTTTCTTATATATTTCTTATAGATGCTTTTTTGATATGAGCTAATCAACTTGTCC
Source organism: Clostridium gallinarum (assembly GCF_014836325.1). Classification (GTDB taxonomy): domain Bacteria; phylum Bacillota; class Clostridia; order Clostridiales; family Clostridiaceae; genus Clostridium; species Clostridium gallinarum. The sequence goes on along the minus strand of NZ_JACSQZ010000041.1, from coordinate 6,555 downwards.
AAATCTTGAGAAACATATATTATTAATTTATTACTAGGAGAAAGATATCCTAATAAAAAATTAAGAAGAGCTTTTTTAAACATCATTTTTTTCTTACGTCTTGTTAACAAATCTAACACCTCCATCGATTTACAAAATTTATCGTTATCTAACATTATTATACCAAAAAGTATAAAAATGTAAATTTAAATAGTAATACAAAAATCTACAAATTAATGTAAATTACTTCTTTAAGTCTACATAAAACCAATAAAAAAATACATACTACTAATAAAATAGGTTGTGTAATTAATTACATATGTCGAAATTATATAAGTTGATATTGAGTACAAATGAAGGTAAAATAGAATAAAAGGTTTTTATAGAAAGGATGAACTAAAGATGGATAAAGAAAATATGAAAATAGATGATGTGATTAAGAGAATAAATGAACTTTACAAAAAAAGTAAAGAAGTTGGATTAGATGAAGCAGAGAAAGAAGAACAACAAAAGTTAAGAAGAATATACATTGATAATGTAAAAAGAAACTTTAGAGCACAATTAGAAACTGTTGAACTAAAAAAAAGAAATTAAAGGGTGGTAAATTTGTCAGTTACAGTTGAAAAATTAATAAAAGATTTTGATTTAGAAATCTTATCAGAAGGTGAAAAGGGAATAGAGGTAGCAGTAAATGATATAAATAGACCTGGATTACAATTAGCAGGATTTTATAATTATTTTGCACCAGAAAGAATACAAGTTATAGGTAAAGCTGAATGGAGCTTCTTGGAAACTATGGGAATTGAACTAAGAAGAAAAAGAATAGATAAATATTTTAGTTTCAATTTGAAATGTTTAATTATAACTAGAGATTTAGAACCTCAAGAAGAATTAATGAAAGCAGCATTAAGAAATAAAGTTTGGTTACTTAGAACTAACTTAGTAACAACTAAGTTTATGAGTAAATTGACAATTTATCTTGCAGGTCAATTAGCTCCAGAAACTAGATTGCATGGAGTTTTAGTAGATGTATATGGAATTGGTATTTTAATTACAGGAGAAAGTGGAATTGGTAAAAGTGAAACTGCTCTTGAACTTATAAAAAGAGGGCATAGGCTAGTAACTGATGATGCTGTAGATATAAGAGAGGTAGATGGAGAACTTATAGGAACATCTCCTAGAATAACAATAGGAATGCTTGAAGTTAGAGGAATAGGAATTATAGATGTAGCATCTTTATATGGATTAAGTTCAGTACTTCCTGAAAAAGATATTCAACTTCTTATGCATTTTGAACACTGGAAAGATGATGGAGATTATGATAGATTAGGTCTAAATGATGAAAGACAAGATATATTAGGGGTAAAGTTAAAGAAGTTGAGAGTGCCTGTAAGACCAGGAAGAAATATTGCAGTTATTATTGAAGCTGCAGCAGTTAATTATAGACATTCGCTTATGTCAGATGTTACACCTGTAGATATAATTGAAAGCAGAATGGATAAAATAATATAATAAGATAAAAAATATTTATATATGGAGGATAATTATGGGTAAAATTGAAGAAAAGAAAAACCCTTGGTTAGAGTATCAAGGAGAAAAAAGAGAGGAATTATTTGAATTTTGTAAGGGATACATAGAATATATGTCTACTTGCAAAACAGAAAGAGAATGTGTATTAACTAGTATAGATATGGCAATGGCTTTTGGTTTTAGAGATTTAGAAGAAATAATAGAAAATGAGGAATCTTTAAAAGCTGGAGATAAGGTATTTTTAAATAATAAGGATAAAGCTTTAGCTTTATTTGTAATTGGTGAAGAATCAATGGAAAGAGGTTTAAGAATTATAGGATCACATGTTGATTCACCAAGATTAGATTTAAAACAAAATCCATTATATGAGGATTCAAATCTTGCTATGATGGAAACTCACTATTATGGTGGAGTTAAAAAATATCAATGGGTTACACTACCATTAGCATTACATGGAGTTGTTGTTAAAAAAGATGGAACTAAGATAGATGTAGTTATAGGGGAAGATGATAATGATCCAGTAATAGGAATATCAGATTTATTAATACATTTATCGCAAGATCAACTTCAAAAGAAGGCTAATGTTGTAATTGAAGGAGAAGATTTAAATATATTAGTTGGAAGCATGCCTTTAGAAGGAGAAGATAAAGATGCTGTTAAGGCTAATATTTTAAAAATATTAAAAGAAAAATATGATTTTGAAGAAGAAGACTTTATATCTGCTGAGATAGAGGTTGTTCCAGCTGGAAGAGCTAGAGAGTATGGTTTAGATAGAAGTATGGTGATGGCTTACGGTCAAGATGATAGAGTATGTGCATATACATCATTAATGGCATTATTAGATATAGATAATCCTAAATACACAAGCGTAGTGTTATTAGTAGATAAAGAAGAAGTTGGAAGTAATGGTGCGACAGGAATGCATTCAAGATTTTTTGAAAATGCAGTTTCAGAAGTAATGGATAGACTTGGAGAGTATTCAAGTTTAAAATTAAGAAGAGCATTAACTAATTCAAAAATGTTATCTGCAGATGTATCAGCAGCTTTTGATCCAAACTATCCATCTGTAATGGAAAGAAAAAACTCAGCTTACTTTGGTAAAGGATTAGTATTTAACAAATATACTGGAGCTAGAGGTAAAGCAGGTTGTAATGATGCTAATCCAGAATTTATTGCATGGCTTAGAAATATAATGGATAAAAATAATATAGTATATCAAACAGCAGAACTTGGTAAGGTTGACCAAGGTGGTGGTGGCACTATAGCTTATATATTAGCTGAGTATAATATGGAAGTTATAGATTGTGGAGTAGCACTACAAAACATGCATGCTCCTTGGGAAATTGCAAGTAAACTAGATATATATGAGGCAATGAAGGGATATAGAGCATTTTTAGCAGAAGAAGATAACTAATGATTTGAAAATCCTCCTATTTTATTCACAGAAAAATATTATGTGAATAAAATATAGTAGATAACACAAGGAGGATTTAAAATGAAATTTGATTGGACAAGATTTAAAAACTATGGTCTTTGGGTATCCGTTTTAGCATTAATTCCAATGATTTTAAGTTCCTTCGGAGTTAAAGTGGTACCAGAAGAATATCAAGCTATATCAAATACTATCTTAGCTATTTTAGTTGCGTTAGGAATAATAAGTAATCCTACGACTCAACGTAAATGGTATTCAGATGATAAAGATGATAGTAATGAATAAGTGGTAAAGAATCATATTCAGGTTTCGGCTTACAGCGCTAAGATATCTTGTTATGATATTTTAATAATTTTAAATTTAAGAAAAAAATTAAGTTACAGGAGTTTAATCCTGTAACTTTTTTAACCATTCTAGCATTTTTAATGTGTCATTATCTTGAGGAATAACTACATCTCCAACATTTCCATGAGAAGGATCACTAGGGATTCCATGACAATCAGAACCACAAGAAATATATAAATTCTTTTCTTTGGCTAAATTTAATAGATTAATAGTATCAGACTTAGAATTTCTGTAATAGATTGCTTCTAGTCCATCAAAACCTAAATTTAATAAATCCTCTATAGGAGTTTTTTTAACCAATATAGGATGAGCTAAAAAAACTAAAGCATTAAATTCTTTTAAAAGATTTAATCCATCAATTGTAGATAACTTTGTAGAAGGGATATAAGCTGGACAATTATTTCCTATGAAGTTATTAAAAATATATTCATTATCATAAGGATATCCAGCATCTATAATAGCTTTTGCTATATGAGGTCTTGCAATAGTATCTTTTCCATTAGATAAAACTTTATCTATATCTAATTCTATATCATGAAGTTTCTTTAAATTCTCAACTATTTTATAAGCTCTTGAGATTCTATTTTCTTTAAAGCTATTTAAAATTTCATTTAATTTAGGATGATTGTAGTTATTTTTATGGAAGAAGCCTAAAATATGAATTGATTCGCCATTATATTCAGTAGATAATTCAATTCCAGGAATAAAGTTAATATGAAGGTTATTAGCTGTTTCCATAGCCTCCTGAGTTCCTGTCATGGTATCATGATCTGTTAAAGATATATAATTAAGATCTTTTTTCTTAGCCATTTCAATTACTTCTTTAGGTGTATATCTACCATCAGAGCAAATTGAATGATTATGTAAATCACATTTAAACATTGTATCTCCTTTCAAATTAATATGATATAATTTATTCATTAAAAACATTTTAGCATATATATAATATTTTTAGTATAAAACTTGGAGGATAAAATGATTTTAATGATTGATAATTATGATTCTTTTGTATTTAACTTAGTTAGATATATTGAAGAATTAGGAGAAGATATTTTAATATACAGAAATGATAAAATATCAATAGATGAAATTAATAATTTAAATATAGATGGAATAATTATTTCACCAGGACCAAAATCTCCAAAGGATGCTGGAATATCACTAGATATAATGCATAATTTTAAAGGAATAAAGCCTATACTTGGAATATGTTTAGGGCATCAATGTATAGGTCACTATTTTAAAAGTAAAATTATAAAAGGGAATGAACCTGTTCATGGTAAAATAAGTTATATATCTCATAATGAAAATAATTTATTTAAAGGAGTAAAAAATCCACTAAGAGTAACAAGGTATCATTCTCTTATAATTGATAATGATAATCTTAATGAAGAAATAGAAGTAACAGCATATACAAAAGATAATGTTATTATGGGAATTAAGCATAAAAATTACCCGATTTTTGGAGTGCAATTTCATCCTGAAGCAGAAATGACAGAGGAAGGACATAAAATATTAAAAAATTTTATAGATATTACTAAAAAATTTAAGGAGGATAAAAATGATTAAAATAAAAGAAGTAGAAATAAATTTTAATCCTCTTGAAGTATATAATATTTTTAAAAATGAAAAAAATACTATATTATTAGATTCATCTAATAAAGATGAGTCTTTATCAAAGTTTTCTTTTATAGGTATAAATCCATTTAAAACTTTTGAGTCTAAGGGAAAAAAAGTTTTTATAGATGATATTGAAGTTAATGGGGAACCTTTTGAGGTTTTAGAAAAGCTTATAAAAGACTACTATAATAATGAATGTAATTATAGTAATATACCATTATTATCTGGAGCAATGGGATATATTTCTTATGATATTTGCAGAATATTAGAAGAGATACCTAATACAAGTATAGAAGATTTTAATATAAGTGATATGAGATTTATTTTTTATAATAATATTATTATTTTTGACTTAATAAATAATAAGCAATTTATAACATCATTAAATGGAAAAGAAGATGAAATAAATTTTATATTAAATAAAATAAGTAAATGTGAACATATAGAAGAGGTTAAAGTTGGAGAAATAAAAAATAATTTTATATCTAACTTTAATAAAGAAGATTATAAAAATTCTATAAGAAAATTAAAGGACTATATAGTAAATGGTGATGTGTATATTGCTAATATGACTCAAAGATTTTATACAGAAACTAATGAAGAGTCTTTTGAAATATATAAAAAGCTTAGAAGCATAAATAAGGCTCCATTTTCAGCTTTCTTAAATTTTAATGATTTTCAAATAATAAGTTCATCACCTGAAAGATTTATTGAAATAAATAATAAAAAAGTAATTACTAGACCGATTAAAGGGACAAGGCCTAGAGGTAAAAATAAAGAAGAGGATTTGAAAAATAGTTTAGAACTTTTAAATAGTGAAAAAGATAAAGCAGAATTATTAATGGTAGTTGATTTAGAAAGAAATGATTTAAGTAAGGTTTGTAAACCACACTCTGTAAAGGTAACAGAGCTTTTTAAATTAGAGGAGTATGCTACAGTATTTCATTTAGTATCAACTGTAGAGGGAGTACTAAAAGAAAGTGTTTCTTCTGTAAAGTGTATCAAGGAATGTTTCCCGGGAGGATCAATTACTGGAACACCTAAAATTAGAGCTATGGAAATAATTGAAGAACTAGAAAAATTAAAGAGAAATATATATACAGGTGCAATAGGCTATTTTGATTTTAGAGGAAATGCAGATTTTAATATTGCTATTAGGACTATAATTAAAAAGGATAATAAAGCATATTTTGGAGTAGGTGGGGGAATAACTTACGATTCTAATGAAGAGGATGAATATAATGAAACTTTAGATAAAGCTAAAGCTTTAATGAGGGTGCTATAATGAGAAGAATAATATTTAATGAAGAAAGTATAGAAATAGATAGTGGGTTCTTCTTTGGAAAAGGTGTATTTGAAACTATATTAGTAAAGAATAAAGCAATTTTTTTATCTGAACATATAGAGAGACTTAATAAATCAATAAGATTTTTAAATATAGGTGAAAAAATTAGTGAGGATAAAATTTTAGAGCTAATTGAAAAATTTAATATTAAAAATTGTGTTTTAAAAATTATTGTTACAGAAAGAAATTTAGTTTTAAGTACACGCAATATTAATTATAAAACTGAAGATTACTTAAAAGGATTTTCATTAAAAATTTCTGAAATTATTAGAAACTCTAAATCAAAATTGACATACATAAAATC
>NZ_JACSQZ010000040.1 GCF_014836325.1 Clostridium gallinarum | reverse complement strand
ATATTAACTATACTATTAATTAATATAAGTTTATTTGTTATAATATATTATTTTGGGAATAGATTAGTTGAGATTTTTTATAAATTTTATAAAAATAATACAATAGAGTTTAATAATTTGGCTAATAGTATTAAGATTTTTTTAAATTTAGATGTTGATAAATCTATACAAAATATAATTAAATATGTAAATGGTAATATGATAATGCAAGGAGCTATTATAACTAGTGAAAGTGTTATTTCTTATTTACTAGCTAATATTATAAATTATTTTATATTAGTAGATAAAAATAAATTTTATAGATTATTTAGTTGTTTATTTTCTGAAAAGTTTCTTGAAAGTTTTTTTAGGAAAATTGAAAATTTAAAAGATGTTTTAAAGATAGAAGCTAAATTAATATTTTTAAGTGCATCCATAATAACTGTAGGATTTAAAGTGCTAAAAATAAATAATAGTTTGTTTTTAGGAATATTATGTTCTATTTTAGATATATTACCTTTTGTAGGAACAACAATTGTTTTTATACCAATAATAATATACAATATTATAATAAAGAGGTACATATTAGTTATAGGATTAGTATTACTATATATTTTAGAGAGATTTACCAGAGAAATCTTAGAAGCTAAATTTTTAAGTAGTAAACTTGAAATTCATCCTTTAGCAGTAATATTATCTATTTATATAGGGGTAAATATGTTTGGATTTATTGGTGTTATAACAGGTCCAATTTATAGTATAATAGCAAAAGATATAATTTATAATTAACTTAGTAGGAGGAAAAAATGAAAAATATTTCGATTTTAGGAGCTACAGGCTCAATAGGAACTCAAACTTTAGATGTAATAAGAAATTCTAATAACGAAATAAATTTAGTTGGAATAAGTGCTAATTCGTCAGTGAGTAAAATTATAGAAATAATTAATGAATTTAAGCCTAAATATGTTGCTATGATGGAAAGAGAAAGTGCAGAGGTTATAAAAAATTATTGTACAGAAAACAATTTTAATATAGAAGTTTATTCAGGCATTGAAGGATTAGAAAAAATAGCTTCATTAGATGAAATAGAAATGGTAGTAACTTCTGTAGTTGGCATGATAGGATTAAAACCTACATTAAAAGCTATAGAGGCTGGTAAGGATATTGCTCTTGCAAATAAAGAAACTTTAGTAGTAGCAGGAGAGCTTGTTATGAAAAAGGCTAAAGAGCATGGAGTAGAAATTTTACCAGTAGATTCAGAACATAGTGCTATATTTCAATCTTTAAATGGATATACTGAGAAGGATGTTAGTAAAATTATATTAACAGCTTCAGGGGGCCCTTTTAGAGGTAAAGATGTTGAATATTTAAAAAATGTTACTGTTGACGATGCTTTAAAGCATCCAAAATGGAATATGGGTCAAAAAATATCTATAGATTCAGCTACTCTTATGAATAAAGGATTAGAGGTTATAGAAGCACATTTTTTATTTAATTGTCCATATGAAGATATTGAAGTTGTTGTTCACCCACAAAGTATAATGCATTCTATGGTTGAATATAATGATGCAAGTGTAATTGCACAATTAGGATCAACTGATATGAAACTGCCTATACAATACGCAATTAATAAAAAAGAGAGAAAAAATGCGGTAGCTAAAAGATTAAACTTTTATGAAATTGGAAATTTAACTTTTGAAAAACCTGATTTAGAAACTTTTAGATGCCTTAAGTTAGCTTATAAAGTTGGGATGGAAGGTGGGTTAGCACCTTGTATATTAAATGGAGCTAATGAAGAAGCAGTAGCTTTACTACTAGAAAGAAAAATTAAATTTTTAGATATACCCAAAATAATAGAAGAAGCTTTAGAAGTTTTTAAAGGAGAAAAAAATAAAGAAGTTAATTTAGAAAATGTAATTAACTTAGATAATGAGGTTAGAAAATATATAAGGGCAAGATGGAATTAGGAGGATTATGGAGTGTATATAATTTATGCGTTACTTGGATTTAGTTTACTTATAATAGTACATGAACTTGGACATTTTATAATGGCAAGAGTAAATGGTATAAGAGTTGAAGAGTTTTCTATAGGAATGGGACCTAAAATATTTTCAACGGAAGGAAAAGAAACTAAATATTCAATTGGTTTGTTTCCAATCGGTGGATATGTTAAAATGATGGGGGAAGAAGAAGAAGTTAAAGATGAAAGAAGTTTTTCTTCTAAGTCACCACTAAGGAGAATAAGTGTTGTTATAGCTGGTGCAGTAATGAATTTTTTACTTGCTATAATACTATTTACTGTTTTTCTAAATAAGTTTGGATATAACATTCCTAAGATAAATGGTTTAATAGAAAACATGCCTGCTATAGAATCTGGTCTAAAAGAAGGGGATGAGTTTCTAAAAATCAATGGCAGTAAGGTATATTCAGCAGATGATTTATCTATTGGAATTAGTCTTGCAAAGGATAAACCTATTAACTTCTTAATTAAAAGAGAAGGGGAGAAAAAAGAAGTTATTGTTACTCCTAAGTTAGTTGAGGAAAATGGAAGGGAAAGATACATGATAGGCTTTGAATTTCAAAGAATAAATAATCCAGGTATAGTTCAAAGTTTTAAACAAAGCTTCAAAGAAACAATAGCATTAGTGAATCAAACATATAAAAGTTTAAAAATGATGGTTAGTGGAGAAGTTAATTTTAAAACCGATGTTGGGGGACCTGTGTCTATTATTCGAATGTCAGGAGAAGCAGCAAAAAATGGTATATGGAATCTTATGTACTTTATAGCATTCTTAAGTATAAATTTAGCTGTATTTAATATGTTGCCATTTCCAGCACTAGATGGAGGATGGACAGTTATATTATTGATAGAGTTAATTACAAGAAGAAAAGTGCCAGAAAAAATAGTTGGTGCAGTAAATTATGTAGGAATTATGCTTCTTTTTGGACTTATGATACTAGTTACTATAAAGGATATATTATTCCCTATAAAGCTATAGGAGAGGAAATAAGATGGAAAGAAAAATTACAAGAAAAGTTAAGGTTGGAACTTGCTATGTAGGTGGAGATGCACCTGTATCTATTCAATCTATGACAAATACAGATACAAGAGATGTAGAAGCTACATTAAATCAAATTAATATATTATATAAAGCTGGATGTGAAATAATAAGGTGTGCGGTTCCAGATATGGAAGCAGCAAAAGCTTTAAAAGATATATGTGAAAAATCACCCATACCTGTTGTAGCAGATATACATTTTGATTATAAATTAGCATTAGCAGCTATTGAAAATGGAGTTTCTGCATTAAGAATTAATCCAGGAAATATAGGAAGTATTGAAAAAGTTAAAATTGTTGTAGAAGCAGCAAAAGCAAAAAATATTCCAATAAGAATAGGTGTTAATTCAGGATCTTTAGAAAAAGAAATTTTAGAAAGAGATGGAAGTCCTACAGCAAAAGGACTTGTAGAATCAGCATTAAAACATGTTAAAATTCTAGAAGAATTAGATTTCTATGATATAGTAATTTCTATAAAATCTTCAGATGTAACAATGATGATTGATGCTTATAGATTAATGAGTGAAAGCTGTAATTATCCTTTACATTTAGGAGTAACGGAATCAGGAACACCTTTTAGAGGAACTATTAAATCAAGCATTGGACTTGGAACCTTATTAGCAGAAGGTATAGGTGATACTATAAGAGTTTCTTTAACGAGTGACCCTATAGAGGAAATTAAAGTTGCTAAAGAAATATTAAAAGCTTTAAAATTAAGAAAAAGTGGACTTCAATTTATATCTTGTCCAACATGTGGTAGAACACAAATTAATTTAATTAAAATAGCTGAGGAAGTAGAAAAAAGATTAGAAAGTATAAATAAAAATATTAAGGTTGCTGTAATGGGATGTGCAGTAAATGGACCAGGAGAAGCCAGAGAAGCTGATATTGGAATCGCTGGTGGAAGAGGTGAAGGCTTAATATTTAAAAAAGGTGAAATAGTTAGAAAAGTAAAAGAAGAAGATTTAATTGAAGAATTAATGAAAGAAATAGAAAATATTTAGAGGAATTAATTGACAATGAATTATGAATAATTAAGGTGATATAATACTTAATAGTCATTTTACATTGTCAATTTTCCGTTTAAATAATGGTACTAAAGAAAGAAGGAGGTGTTTTATTGGGTGAAAATGCTTTAAAGCTTATAAAAAAAGAAATTAATAAATTTAATGATTTAGAGGATAAAGAACTTAATATAATAAAATTTCAATTCTTAAGAAAAAGTAATGTATTAAAAGTTGTAATAAGAGGTAAAGATTCATTAAATAATGAAGAAGAAGAAAATCTTAAGAAAGCTATAAAAAAAGCTTTAAATATAGATGTTAACATTGAGGTATTATTTTATAGAGATATTTCTAATTTAAGTATAAAAGAAATAGTAGAAAAGCATTGGGTAGAAGTAGTAGAAAATATTATTAAAAAGGTTCCTCTATCAAGATCTGTATTAACTAAGGGAATAAAAAAGGTTAATGAAAATAATATATATATTACTAGCGGGTATGAAAAAATAAATGAACATTTAAACACAAGAGGAATACCTAAGCAAATTGAACTTAATATAGAAAGTATATTTGGTATAAAAACAAAGGTAAAATTGGAATATGATAGTAGTTTGGAATCAGAAAGTAACTATGCTGAAAAAATAGAAGAAGAAAGAGAAGTTTTAAAAGAAATTTTCAATGGAAGAAATATTTCAAAGGAAGTTTCATCTAATAAAACAAATACAGAGGAAAAGAAAGAAGCTAAACCTAAGAAAAGTTATGAAAAACGTGAATTTAAAAGAGAACCTAAAAGTGAAAATAGTATTTTAGGAAGATCCATAAGTCAAGAAGCAATTTCTATTAATGAAATTGATGAGACATCTGGAGTTGTTGCTGTAATTGGAGAAGTATTTAAAACTGATATAGTAGAAACTAAGACAGGAAAAACTATACTTACATTTTTTATAACAGATTATACTAGTTCTATTACTGTAAAATGTTTTTTAAAGCCACAAGATACAGAAGAGGTTTTAGAAAATGTTAAGAAAGGGTTGTATTGTAAAGTAAGAGGAGAAGCAGTTTATGATACATATGCTAGAGAAGTTGTAATAATGGGTAGAGATATTCTAAGAATGAGCAAAATAGAAAGAATGGATGGTTCTGAGGAAAAAAGAATAGAACTTCATTGTCATACAACTATGAGTGCTATGGATGGTGTAACTTCTGTAAGTAAATTAATAGAAAGAGCAGCAAAATGGGGACATAAAGCTATAGCAATAACAGACCATGGGGTTGTTCAAGCATTTCCAGATGCTCAAATAGCAGCAAAGAAAAATAAAATTAAAGTTTTATATGGAGTAGAGGGGTATTTGGTTGATGATGGAGTACCAATTGCTATAAATGATAAAAATGAAGATTTCGATGATACATTTATAGTTTTTGATATAGAAACCACGGGTTTTTCAGCTAAAAATGATAAAATTATAGAAATTGGTGCTGTAAAAATAAAAAATAGGGAAGTTATAGAAACTTTTAGTGAGTTTATTTATCCTAAATGCAGAATTCCATATAAAATTACTGAACTTACAGGTATTACTGATGAAATGGTTGAAAATGCAGATCCTATTGAGGTTGTTTTACCTAAATTTATGGAGTTTATAGATGGAGCAGCAGTAGTAGCTCATAACGCAGCTTTTGATACAGGATTTATTAAGAAAAACTGCAAAGATTTAGGATTAGAGTTTACCTCTACTATAATAGATACTGTACCTATGGCAAGATTTTTATATCCAGATTTAAAAAGAGTTAAGTTAAATTTAGTAGCAAAGTATTTAGGAGTATCTCTTGAAAATCATCATAGAGCTGTAGATGATGCTAAAGCAACTGCAGAAATTTTTCTAATATCATTAAAAAAAATGATAGAAGAGTTAAATATAAATAGTGTAAAAGAATTAAATAATGAATTTCTTGAAAAAATGGATATAAAAAAAGAAAAAACTTTTCATGTAATTATTTTTGCTAAGAGTCAAGCGGGAATGAAAAGTTTATATAAACTAATATCAGAGTCTCATTTAGATAATTTTCATAAGCATCCGAGAACTAGAAAAAGTAGGCTTATGGAAATGAGAGAAGAGCTTATTATAGGCTCTGCATGTGAAGCTGGAGAAGTTTATAGAGCAGTATTAGATGGGAAATCAGATGAAGAGCTTAAAGAAATTATGAGTTTTTATGATTATTTAGAAATACAACCTATTGCTAATAATAATTATTTAATAGAAAAAGGAAATGTTAAGGATGAGGAAGAGCTAAGAGAGTTAAATAGAAAGATATATAAATTAGGAAAAGAATTAAATAAATTAGTTGTTGCTACAGGAGACGTTCATTTTTTAGATCCTCAAGATGAAGTGTTTAGAAGAATAATAATGGCTGGGCAAGGTTTTTCAGATTCTAATAATCAGCCTCCTTTATATTTAAAAACTACTGAAGAGATGTTAAGGGAGTTTTCATATTTAGGAGAAGAGGTTGCAAAGGAAGTTGTTGTAAAGAATCCTTCAATTATTGCAGATTCTATAGAAGTATTAAAACCAATACCAGATGAAACTTATCCTCCTAAAATAGAAGGTGCAGATGAAGAAATAAGAGAAATGACTATGAATAAAGCATATTCTATTTATGGAAATCCATTGCCTGAAATAGTTCAAACTAGATTAGATAAAGAATTAAATTCAATAATAAATAATGGATACGCTGTTTTATATCTTATAGCACAAAAATTAGTTGCAAAATCATTAGCAGATGGTTATCTTGTTGGTTCAAGAGGATCTGTTGGTTCCTCATTTGTTGCAACTATGTCAAACATAACAGAGGTTAATGGGCTCCCTCCTCATTATGTATGTCCTGATTGTAAAAATTCAGAATTCTTTTTAGATGGCTCTGTTAGTTCAGGAGCAGATTTAGAAGATAAAAACTGTCCAAAATGTGGAGCTGAATATATAAAAGAAGGGCATGATATACCGTTTGAAACCTTCTTAGGATTTGAGGGGGATAAGGAACCAGATATAGATCTTAACTTTTCAGGTGATAACCAAGGAGAAATACATAAGTATACAGAAGTTTTATTTGGTAAGGGATATGTATTTAAAGCAGGAACTATAGGAACTATAGCAGAAAAAACTGCATATGGATATGTAAGAAAATATTTAGATGAAAGAGGAATTAGAACATCTAGTGCAGAAGTAGAAAGACTTACTATAGGGTGTACTGGAATAAAGAGGACAACAGGACAACATCCAGGTGGAATTATGGTTGTTCCAAGTGATAATGAAATTTTTAATTTTACACCAATACAACGTCCAGCAGATGATCAAACCTCAGATGTAACAACAACACATTTTGACTATCACTCAATTTCAGGTAGACTTCTAAAACTTGATATACTTGGGCACGACGATCCTACTATGATTAGAATGTTACAAGACTTAACAGGAGTTGATCCTAAAACTATACCATTGAATGATAAGAAAGTAATTTCTTTGTTTACATCGCCAGAAGCTTTAGGAGTGACTAAAGAGGAATTAGGATGTGAAGTTGGAAGTTATGGACTTCCTGAATTTGGTACTAAATTTGTTAGAGGTATGCTTGTTGATACACAACCTAAGAGTTTTGCTGACTTAGTAAGAATTTCAGGACTTTCACATGGTACTGATGTATGGCTTAATAATGCACAGTATTTTATTAAAGAAGGATACACAACACTTAAGGATTGTATTTCAACTAGAGATGATATAATGGTTTATTTAATGTATGCTGGAGTACCACCAAAGATGGCATTTACCATTATGGAAAGTGTTAGAAAGGGAAAAGGTCTAACAGAGGATTTTGAAAAAGTAATGAGGGAAAACAATGTACCAGATTGGTATATAGAATCCTGTAAGAGAATTAAATACATGTTCCCTAAAGGGCATGCTGTAGCTTACGTAATGATGGCAGTTAGAATAGCTTATTTTAAGGTTTATTATCCAGAAGCTTATTATGCAACTTATTTTTCGGTTAGAGCTGATGATTTTGATGCAGATCTTATTTGCAAGGGAACAGGAGCTATAAAAGCAAAATTAGATGAACTTTACGAGCTTGGAAATAAAGTTACAGCAAAGGATAAGGGATTAATTACTGTTTTAGAGTTAGCCTATGAACTTTATGCAAGAGGACTTAAGTTTAAAAAAGTTGATTTATATATTTCTGAAGCTACTAAGTTTACAATTGAAGAGGATGGGATTAGACCTCCTATTAGTGCACTTCAAGGTGTAGGAGAAAATGCAGCTAAAAGTATAGTAGAAGTAAGAAAGCAAGGGGAATTTATATCAAAAGAGGACTTAAGAGTAAGAGCTAAAGTTTCAAAAACTGTAATTGAAACTTTAAGTAACCATGGTTGTCTTGATGGAATGTCTGAAACTAATCAATTATCTTTATTTTAAAGTGGTATAATAATCATATATACAGGGAATGTAATAAGTAGAGTACAAATAAGAAATTCATTACTTTCCCTTGTATTAATTAGCAAAATATGATAGAATAAGAAAAGAAGTGATTTACTAATAGCTAAGAATGTAGAGTGGGAGTGAAAATTACCCGCTCTTTCTATTTAATTGCAACTACATTAGTTGCTTTTTTTATAGAATATATAAATTAGTAACTTCGATTTAACAAAAAACTGAATATAGAAGGAGGTTAATTATGAAAATTGATGCATTAATAGAGAAAATTTATCAATTAGTAAGGCCTGTTGCAGATGAACTAAAGTATGAAATTTACCACATTGAGTATGTAAAAGAAAATGGAGAGTATTATTTAAGGATATATATTGATAAGGATGGTGGAATAACTTTAACAGATTGTGAAAAGTTATCGAGAAGAGTAAGTGACATAATGGATGAAGAAGATCCAATTTCAGAAGCTTATTTTCTAGAAGTATCATCTCCAGGTTTAAATAGAGGATTATTTACTGAAGAACATTATAAAAAACAAATTGGAAAAGAAGTACTTATTAGATTTGTAAAATCTTTTGAGGGTAGAAAAAATGTAAAAGGATTATTAAAGGAAGTAAACGAAGATGCAATAGTTATTGAAATAGAAGAAAATAACATGTTTACTGTTCCTAAAGATAAAATAAAATCAGCAAATTTAGAAGGGGAAATATAATAAGGAGGATATCAAAATGAACCAAGAGTTTATAGGTGCTCTTAAAGAAATTGTTAAGGATAAGGGGATTAGCGAAGATTTAATTTTCACTACTATAGAAGACGCTTTAGTTGCAGCTTATAAGAAAAATTACGCAAGTCCTACTACATCAGCACAAAATGTTAAGGTAAGCATAAATAGAGAAAATGGAGAAATACATGTATATGCACAAAAAGTAGTAGTTGAAGATGTATATGATTATGTAACAGAAATAAGCTTAGAGGAAGCTAAAGAAATAAGTCCAAGATACGATCTTGATGATATAGTAGATTTAGAAGTAACACCAAAGAATTTTGGAAGAGTTGCAGCACAACTTGCAAAAGGTGTAGTTACTCAAAGAATAAGAGAAGCAGAAAGAAATATAGTATATTCTGAGTATAAAGAATTAGAATATGATATTATAACTGGAACTGTTTTAAGAAAAGACAAGGGAAATGTTTTTGTAAATCTTGGTAGAATAGAAACGTCTATAGGTCCTAATGAACAAATTCCAGGAGAAGAATATAAATTCAATGAAAGAATAAAATTATATGTTGTAGAAGTTAAAAATGGTTCAAAGGGTGCACAAATATTAGTTTCAAGAACTCATCCAGGTTTAGTAAAAAGATTATTTGAATTAGAAGTTCCTGAAATTTATGAAGGTGTAGTTGAAATAAAAAGTATTTCAAGAGAAGCTGGATCTAGAAGTAAAATAGCAGTTTATTCAAATGATGAGAATGTAGATCCTATGGGCTCATGTGTTGGACCAAAAGGTACTAGAGTGCAAAATATAGTTAATGAGCTAAAAGGAGAAAAGATAGATATAATTAAATGGAGTAAGAATCCAGAAGAGTTTATCGCAGCTGCTTTAAGCCCAGCAAAAGTTTTAGAGGTTGAAGTTTTTGAAGATAGTAAATCTGCTAAGGTTGTAGTAGATGATAATCAATTATCTCTTGCTATAGGTAAAGAGGGTCAAAATGTTAGACTTGCAGCAAAACTAACTAATTGGAAAATTGATATTAAAAGTAAATCACAAGCAGAGGCATTAAAAAAAGAAGAATTAAAAGAAGAATCAGTTGATGAAATTGAAGTCTTAGAATAAGGGAGGCTTTTTATGAAAGTAAAGAAAATTCCTTTAAGAATGTGTACTGGATGCATGGAAATGAAGCCTAAAAAAGAACTTATAAGAGTTGTTAAAAGTCCAGAAGGAGAAGTTTCTGTTGACTTAACTGGCAAAAAGTCAGGTAGGGGTGCCTACATATGTAAGGAGAAAGAATGTTTAGAAAAAGCATTTAAAACAAAGAGACTTTCAAGAAATTTAGATGTAGCTATAAATGAAGAAATTTATAATAGATTAAGGGAAGAAATAAATGAATAAATTTTTTAATTTTCTAGGTTTAGCTAAAAGAGCAGGGAATGTTATTGAAGGGTATAGTAAATGTGATGAAGAAAGAAATAGAAGACCTATTTATTTATTCATAATTTCAAATGATGCTTCAAATAGTACTAAAAAGAAATTTAAAAACCATTGCTTATCAAAGAATATTAGCTTTATAGAAGATTTTTCAAAGGAAGAAATAGGTCTTTCTATAGGAAGAGAAGAAGTTAAAATATTAGCTATTACTGATGAAAATATGGCTAAAAAGCTTTATAACCTTTATGAAACACAAAATATTAAAAATTAACCGGGGGTGATTTTATTGTCAAAAATCAGAGTATATGAATTGGCAAAAGAACTTAAAATAAGTTCAAAAGAACTTATAGAATTATTAATGAATGAATTTAGCGTTGATGTAAAAAATCATATGAGCGTTATAGAAGATGAAGATGCAGAATTAATTAAAGAATTAATAGGCGAAACAGCAGATGGTGAAAATAAAACAATAGTAGATGAATATGAAGAAATTTTAGCAGAAGAAGTAAACAATCAAGCTAAAAAGAAAAAGAGAAAGAAAAATGAAGAAAACATCGAAACTGTTGGAGAAGGTGGATCTGGAGTAGTTGAAATTGGAGAAACTATAACTGTAAAAGAACTATCTGAAAAATTAGGAAAACCAACTGCAGATGTTATAAAAACTCTTATTTTCACAGGTGTTATGGCTGGAATAAATCAAGAAATAGATTTTGCAACGGCGGAAAAAGTTTGTGAAAAATATGAATGTTTAGTTGTTAAAAGAGAAGAAAAAGAAGAATTAGAAATAGTTGAAGAAGAAGAAGTAGTGGAAGAAAATTTAGTTAAGAGACCACCAATAGTTACTGTTATGGGTCACGTTGACCATGGTAAAACTTCACTTTTAGATGCTATAAGAAAAGCTAAGGTAACTGCAAGTGAAGCTGGTGGAATTACTCAACATATAGGAGCATACACTGTTAATTTAAATGGAGAAAAATTAACATTTTTAGATACTCCAGGACACGAAGCTTTTACAGCAATGAGAGCTAGAGGAGCTCAGGTTACAGACGTAGTTATATTAGTTGTTGCTGCAGATGATGGAATAATGCCTCAAACTAAAGAAGCTATAAGCCACTGTAAAGCTGCAGGAGTTCCTATGATAGTAGCTATAAATAAAATAGATAGACCTGGAGCTAATATAGATAGAGTAAAACAAGAATTGACAGAATATGAATTAGTTGCAGAAGACTGGGGTGGAGATACTATCTGTGTTCCTCTTTCAGCAAAAACTGGTGAAAATATAGAACAATTATTAGAAATGGTATTATTAACTGCTGAAATGGCTGAACTTAAGGCTGATCCAAAGAGAAAAGCTAAAGGAACAGTTATAGAAGCGAAACTTGATAAGGGTAGAGGTGCAGTTGCTACTTTACTTATTCAAAATGGAACATTAAATGTTGGTGATTCTATTTTAGTAGGATCTACTTATGGTAGAATAAGAGCAATGTTTGATGATAAGGGTAAATCAATTAAAAGTGCAGGACCTTCAATACCAGTAGAAATACTAGGTCTTTCAGAAGTTCCATCTGCAGGAGATAGATTTACAGTTGTAAAAGATGAAAAAACAGCAAGAAATATGGCTGAAACTAGAAAGCAAAAAATGAAAAATGAAAGCTTCCATTCAGCAAATAGAGTTTCTTTAGAAGATTTATATAGCCAAATTCAAGAAGGAACAGTTAAAGAACTTAGTATTATTGTAAAAGCTGATGTTCAAGGTTCAGTTCAAGCTATACAACAATCTTTAGAAAAATTATCAACTGAAGATGTAAAGGTAAGAGTAATTCATGGTGGAGTTGGTGCTATAACAGAAACAGATGTAACTCTTGCAACAGCATCAAATGCATTATTAATAGGATTTAATGTAAGACCAGATTCAAATGCTACAACAGCAGCAGATAGAGATGGTGTAGAAATTAAAACTTATAGAATAATATATGATGCAATAGAAGATGTTAAGTCAGCAATGATAGGTATGCTTGATCCTGAGTATAAGGAAGTTGTAAATGGTAAAGCAGAAGTTAGAATGGTTTATAAAATTTCTAATATAGGAACTATTGCTGGTTGTTATGTAACTGATGGTAAAATTTTAAGAAATTCAGAAGTTAGAGTTATTAGAGATGGAATAGTTATATTTGAATCTACTTTAGCATCATTAAAGAGATTTAAAGACGATGCTAAAGAAGTTAATACAGGATATGAATGTGGCTTAAGCGTTGAGAAGTTTAATGATATAAAAGAAGGCGACGTAATAGAATCCTTTAGTATGCAAGCAATTGAAAGAAAGCAGCTTTAAACAAAGAGGTGATTTAAATGGCTAATTATAGAGGCGGAAGGATAAATGAGGAAGTAAGAAAAGAAATAAGCGTTATAATAAGAGATGAAATTAAAGATCCAAGAATGACTGCTATGGTGTCCATAACATCAGTTAAGGTTAGTAAGGATTTAAAGTATGCAAAAGTTTTTGTAAGTATTTTTGGGAAAAATGAAGAAGAAAAAAATGAAACTTTTGCAGCATTAAAAAGTGCAAGTGGATATGTAAGAAGAGAAGTGGGGCAAAGAATGAATTTAAGAAACACTCCTCAAATAATATTTGAATTAGATGATTCTATAAGTTATAGCATGAGAATTGAAGAGCTTATAGAAAAAGTTAAGGATAAGTAATGAATACTTTGCAAGAGATTAGCAAGGTATTATTAAGTAGTAAAAAAATAGGCATTACCTACCATGTATCACCTGATGGTGATGCAGTGGGTAGTGCACTTGCACTATTAAATGGTTTAAAATTTTTAAATAAAGACGCTTATTTAATTTCAAAAGATATAATTTCAGAAAATCTTCAATTTTTAAAATCTTCAAGTGAAGCTAATGGGAAAGTAATAAAGCCTCTTAGCGAAACAGATGTAGTAGTTGTAGTAGATTGTGGCAATTTTGAGCGTATATCAGCAGAACTAAAAGAGTTCAAAGGAAGTATAATTAATATTGATCATCATATTTCAAATGACAAATATGGTAAGTTTAATTATGTTGATATAAATGCAGCAGCAACTGCAGAAATAGTATTTGAGCTTTTAAATATTATGGGAATTAATTTTGATAAAGTTAATGAAGATTTATATGAAATAGGAACTTGTCTCTACACTTCTTTAGTAACTGACACTGGTGGTTTTAGACACTCTAATGTTACATCTAGAACTCATAAAATTGCATCAAAATTAAAAGAAATTGGAGTTAATAACACTTATATTTATCAAAGTTTATTTGATAATAATAGCTTTGAAAAAATAAGATTAATAGGAAAATCAATTAATAATATGGAGTTATTATTAGATAGGAAAGTATCTCTTATAAAAATACCAAAATCTTATGGTGAAGAACTTAATATAGAGATTGGTGATACTTCAGATATAATATCATTTGGTTTACAAATAAAAGGTGTAGAAGTTTCTGTATTAATAAAAGAAACTGAAAATGGATCAAAAGCAAGCTTGAGATCTAAAAATGAAATTGATGTTAGAAAAATAGCAGAAAAACTAGGTGGCGGTGGTCATGTTAAGGCTGCAGGGATAACAATGAATGGATTAAACTTAGAAGAAGCTAAAGATAAGATTCTAGAACAAATAGAGAAAGAGTTGTTATAATGGATGGAGTAATTAACATTTATAAAAATACTGGTATGACTTCTTTTGATGTTGTAAGAACAATTAAAAAAGTTTCAGGAACAAAGAAGGTTGGACATACTGGTACTTTAGATCCAGAAGCTTCAGGTGTACTTCCAGTATGCATAGGAAAAGGTACAAAGATTATTGATTATATTATGAATTCTAATAAAGTCTATGAAGTTGAATTAAAACTAGGTATCACTACGACAACATATGATTTAGAAGGAGAAATAGTTGAGGAAAGAGACCCATCTTCTTTAAATGAAGAGGAAATTTTAAAGGCTATAAATTCTTTTAAAGGAGAATATAATCAAATTCCTCCTATGTTTTCGGCTTTAAAACAAAATGGAGTAAGGCTATATGAACTTGCTAGACAAGGTATTGAAGTCGAAAGAGAAGGAAGATTAATAAACATATATAATATTGAAGATATTAAAATTAACAATCCTTATTTAAGTATGAAAGTAACCTGTTCAAAAGGAACATATATTAGAAGTCTTTGCTATGATATAGGTAAAAATTTAGGAGTTGGTGCTACTATGACAAAGTTAAAGCGTACAAAAACTTCTAAATTTTCTGAAGAAGAATCTATTAATATAAATGAAATTAATACTGATAATATTAAAAATTATATTATCAGTATGGAAGATGCACTAGATTTTTATGATAAATTAGTAGTTTTAAACAAATATAGTAGACTTTTAATTAATGGTGTTAGAGTTTTTGATAAAAGATTTACAAAAGATAAAATTGAAGTTGAAAAACTATACAGAGTTTATGATGAGAATGGACAGTTTATAGGACTTGGAAGAAGTAATCATCAAGGTTTTAAGATAGAAAAATTGTTAATTAATTAGGAGAGCAAGATATGATAGTAATAGATGATATTATTATGGATAATAAAGAAGGTGCTAATTATGTTGCACTAGGAAGCTTTGATGGGCTTCATTATGGTCACTTATCCCTTGTTAGAAAGACAGTTGAAATTGCTAAAGAAAATAATGGGAAAAGTATGGTTTTCACTTATAAAAATCATCCAAAAACTATAGTTAAACCTGATTGCGTACCTAAGTTAATTATGGATTTAGATACTAAACTTGAATATTTAAAAGAGGAAAATGTTGATATAGTAGTACTTAGAACTTTTACAAAGGAATTTATGGGAATTGAAGCAGAAGACTTTATTAAATTACTTTGTGAAGGATATAATGTAAAAGGAATAGTGGTAGGATTTAACTTTAGATTTGGCCATAAAAATTTAGGCGACATAACCTTACTTAAAAAACTTAAACAAAAGTATGGATATGAATTGTATATAATAGATCCATATACATATGAAAATAAAGCTATAAGTAGCACTAGAATTAGAGAATGTATTTTAGAAGGAAATGTTATTGAAGCTACTAAAATGCTTTCAAAACCATATTTAATAAAAGGAAAAGTTATTCATGGGAAACAGCTTGGTAGAACTATTGGGTTTCCTACTGCAAATTTAGATTTTAATGAAAAAATGATTATACCTTCAAAGGGTGTTTACTATACGAATGTTGAGTATAAAAATAACAAGTATAAAGGTCTTACTTCTGTTGGGAATAATCCAACAGTAAATGGTCAAGAATTAACTATAGAGACATATATATTAAACTTTGATGAAATGATTTATGATGAAGAAATTAAAGTTTATTTTATAGAAAAAATACGTGAAGAGATTAAATTTGATACATTAGAAGAACTTGTTAATCAAATAAAAAAAGATGAAGAATTTATAATAAATAGAGAAATAATAATTTAATTATTATAAATTTGTAATTTACAATAATAATATGATTTGTTATAATATCAAAGAAGAACCTAATTCTAAGATATGAGGGTGCTAGCTTATATCATGGATATAGGGGATAAATTTACGGAGGTGCGAGTAATGGACGCAATAAGAAAGCAAGAAATAATTAAAGAACACGCAAGACATGAAGGAGATACTGGTTCACCAGAAGTGCAAATAGCTTTATTATCAGAAAGAATCAATTCTTTAACTGGTCATTTAAAGATGCACAAGAAAGACCACCACTCAAGAAGAGGTCTTTTAATGATGGTTGGTAGAAGAAGAGGTCTTTTAAACTACTTAGCTGATCAAGATATTGAAAGATACAGAGCTATAGTGAAAAAATTAGGCTTAAGAAGATAGTCTTTAGAGCGGTTTTTAAGCCGCTCTATTATTTTAACAATTTTAAATGATAAGTGAGAAGCCTTGAAGGGAGGTTACAAAATGAACAATGTAATGAAAACAACTATAGCTGGAAGAGAGCTTAAATTAGAATTTGGTAAGATTGGAATGTTATCAAATATTGCAGCTT
Organism: Clostridium gallinarum; assembly: GCF_014836325.1. GTDB lineage: Bacteria > Bacillota > Clostridia > Clostridiales > Clostridiaceae > Clostridium > Clostridium gallinarum. The sequence goes on along the minus strand of NZ_JACSQZ010000040.1, from coordinate 14,396 downwards.
TTATTAGCTATGGAGATACAGTAATTTTAACGAATGTTAATGCTTCAGAAAAACCAAGAGAGGGGATAGATTTTTTTCCTCTAAGTGTTGAATATGAAGAGAGATTATATTCAGTAGGAAAAATCCCAGGAGGATTTATAAAAAGAGAAGGAAGACCTTCAGAAAATGCTATATTATTTGGAAGAGCGGTAGATAGACCCTTAAGACCTTTATTTCCAAAAGGATATAGAAATGATGTGCAAGTCGTTTGTACAGTAGTATCAGTTGAAAAAGATAATTTACCAGAAATTCTAGCAATTAATGCAGCGTCATTATCATTATGCTTATCTAGCATTCCTTTTACTACGCCTGTTGCAGCTGTGCAAGTAGGTCTAATCGATGGAAAATTCATTTTAAATCCAACATCAAAAGAAAGAGAAGAAAGTATTCTTCAATTAACTGTTTGTGCAACTAGCGAAAGAGTTATGATGATTGAAGCAGGTGGTAATGAAATACCAGAGCAAGTAATGCTTGATGCAATTAAATTTGGGTTTGATAGCTGTCAAGAGATAGTTAAATTCCAAGAAGAAGCAATGAAGAAATTTGGAAAAGAAAAAATGGTTCCTGAGTTGTATAAACCAAGCGAGGAATTAGAAGGTGAAATCAGAGAATTTGCTAGCGAAATGATTAAGGATGCTATGTGGATAACTGATAAAGATGAAAGAAATGCTGCTATGGACGAAGTTAATGAAAAAGTTTATGCAGAATTTGAAGAAAAATATCCAGATAATATGGGTGATGTAAAAGAAATAATTTATAACTTGCAAAAAGAAGTAGTAAGAGATATGCTTTTAAATCATCATAGAAGACCAGATGAAAGAGCTTTTGATCAGGTTAGACCAATATCATGTGAAGTAGGAATATTACCAAGAACTCATGGAACTGGTTTATTTACAAGAGGATTAACTCAAGTTATGACAGTTGCTACTTTAGGGGCGGTTGGAGATATTCAAATTATAGATGGTATAGGTGAAGCTGAATCAAAAAGATATATGCATCACTATAATTTCCCAGGATACTCGGTTGGTGAAGTTAAACCATTAAGAGGACCAGGAAGAAGAGAAATAGGTCATGGAGCTTTAGCTGAAAGAGCTTTAGAACCATTAATACCTTCAGAAGAGGAATTCCCATATACTATTAGATTAGTTTCAGAAGTGTTAAGTTCTAATGGATCAACTTCTCAAGCATCTGTATGTGGAAGTACTTTAGCATTATTAGATGCAGGTGTTCCTTTAAAAAGACCAGCTGCAGGAATAGCTATGGGACTTATAACTTCAGAAGATCTTTCAAGAGAAGAAGTTTTAACAGATATTCAAGGTATTGAAGATTTCTTTGCTGACATGGACTTTAAAGTTGCAGGTACTGTAGAAGGAATAACTTCTATTCAAGTGGATACAAAAATTAAAGGTTTAAGCTTTAAAGTTATAGAAGATGCTATAATAGGAGCAAGAAAAGCAAGACTTGAAATTTTAGATAAAATTACAGCATGTATTCCAGAAGCAAGAAAAGAAGTTTCAGAATATGCTCCTAAAACATCAATTATTACTGTTGATACTGAAAAAATTAGAGATATAATAGGTGCTGGTGGTAAAGTAATCAATAAGATTATAGAAGAAACTGGCGTTAAAATTGACATAAAGGAAGATGGTACAGTATTCGTATCTTCACCAGATCATAATGGAGTTAAGAAAGCAATTTCTATTATAGAAGGTTTAACTAAAGAAGTTAAGAGTGGTGAAGTTTACTTAGGAAAAGTAACTAAAATAACTACTTTTGGTGCATTTGTAGAAATACTTCCTAATAAAGAAGGATTATGTCATATTTCAAAATTAGATAAGGCAAGAGTTAATAAAGTAGAAGATGTTGTTTCAGTAGGAGACGAAATATTAGTTAAGGTAACTGAAATAGATAATCAAGGAAGAATAAATCTTTCAAGAAAAGATGCTTTAATAGATAATTCAGAAGAAGATAAAACTGAATAAAAAATGATAGTAAAGGGCAATTTATTGCCTTTTTTCTTTATTATTTAAAAAGTTATAAAAGATTTAGGAATTATTACATAAGTATAAGATAAAATAGAATAATATTAATATAATAAGACAATAAAGGAGGGCGTATGTATAATTTTTATAAATTAAAAAACGGGTTAAGAGTGGTTACAGAATATATTGAGCATGTAAACTCTATAAGTGTAGGAGTAATGGTTCAAAATGGATCTAGAAATGAGGATTTAAGTCTAAATGGTATTTCTCACTTTATAGAGCATATGTTTTTTAAAGGAACAGAAAAAAGAACATCAAAGGATATAGTACAACAAATAGAAAATGTAGGTGGACAAATTAATGCCTATACAAGTAAAGAAGCTACATGCTATTATATAAAAAATTTAAGCACTCATTTAAATTTATCTATTGAAATATTAGCGGATATGATTATAAATTCTAAGTTTGATGATGAAGAAATAGAAAGAGAACAAGGCGTAGTAATTGAAGAAATAAATATGAGTGAAGATTCTCCAGAAGATGTTTTAGATAATAATCAAGCTAAGGCTATTTTTGGTGATAACTCCTTATCATATCCTATTTTAGGAACAATAGAAAATATAAAATCCTTTAACAGTAAAAAAATAAAAAGCTTTGTAAAATCTCATTATAATCCACTTACTTCTGTAATATCAGTATGCGGTAAATTTGATTCAAAAGAATTAATTAAAATTTTAGAAGAATATTTTGGGGATTGGGAAGTAGATAAAAATTATTTTCCTAAATATGAATCTCCAATACTTTTAATGGAAAGTAAATATACAAACAAGCAAATAGAGCAGCTTCATATAAACTTAGCCTTAAAAGGCCTTCCTTATGCGCATGAAAAAGCATACTCACTAGTACTACTAAATAATATATTTGGTGGAGGAGCATCTTCTAGATTATTTCAAAAGGTAAGAGAAGAACTTGGTTTATGTTATACAATTTACTCATATGGGCAACCATATTTAGGAGTTGGTATAAATAATATTTATACAGGTGTTAGTAAACAATCTGCTGAGAAAGCTTTAGATGTTATAAATAAGGAACTTAAAGCCTTTGCAAAAGAGGGAATATCTAAAGAACTTCTTGAAATAAATAAAGAAAAAATAAAGGCAAATTACATTTTAGGACTTGAAAGTACCTCATCAAGAATGTTTTCTAATGCTAAAAATATGTTATTACAAAATAAAATTAAAACACAAGAAGAAGTTATAAATAAAATTAACAATATAAATAGCGATGACATAAATTATGTATTAGATACATGCTTTAAACCAGGCATAATAAGCTCAGCATATGTAGGTCAAGATATAGATTATGAAAAGTTAAATCACATTATAGAGCCTAATATTAAGGCCTATGACAGTTCTAGCTTAGAAGGAACTTCAAGGGTATAAATTAATAGTAATAAATTTTAATTTTCTATCATAAGATTTACATAAGATGATATGGAGGTGTATCTTATGGTAAAAAGTGATAGAAAAAAAGAAGAATATTATGAAGAGAACGATAAAAAAGAATCAAGATATAGGCTTCTTAGCGATTTAGAAAGATATGAGATATTTAATACAGAAGAAGCAGAGAAATATGATACTCAACAGGCTTTAGATTTTATTATTGATGAAGAGGGGAATTTACAATTTATAGTTGCTGCTGTTGCTGGAAGTAAGTTAGGGTTATTTGGAGGTAGAGAGTACGTTGAAATTCCATGGAACTATATAACGAAAATTGGAACCAATGTGATTGTGGTTTCAGCTGAGAAAGATAAAATAAAAAGAGCAAGAGCATAGAAACTTAGGGAGGGTTATTGCTTGAAAATAATTATACAAAAATTTGGTGGAACTTCGGTTTCCACTGAAGAAAGAAGAAGACAAGTTGTATCTAAAGTTAAAGAAGCTTTAGCAAAAGATTTTTTCCCAGTGTTAGTAGTTTCTGCTATGGGAAGAACAGGAGAAGCTTATGCGACAGATACATTATTGTCTTTAGTAGATGATAATTTTAAAAGAAATAACCTACAGGCTGTAGATATGCTTATGTGTTGTGGAGAAATTATTAGTGCTGTTGTAATTAGCAATATGCTAATAAATGAAGGGGTTGAAGCAATTCCACTTACTGGTGGTCAAGCAGGTATTATAACAAATGACAAATTTTCTGAAGCGGATTTAATTTGTACAAATACTGAAAATATTAAAAGTATTATAGAAGCTGGAATAGTTCCAGTAGTTACTGGGTTTCAAGGAGTTACAGAAAAAGGATATTTAACAACTCTTGGTAGAGGGGGAAGTGATACTTCTGCATGTATATTAGGAGAAGCTTTAAAAGCTAATGAAATAGAAATATACACTGATGTAGATGGTATAATGACAGCCGATCCAAGAATAGTTAAAGAAGCAACTTTAATTAATTCTATAACCTATAATGAAATTTTTCAGCTTGCAGATCAAGGAGCTAAAGTTATACATCCAAGAGCAGTTGATTGTGCTAGAAAAGCTAATATTCCTATATTAATTAAAAATACAATGAGTAATTGTAAAGGAACATTAGTAAGCAGCTTTGGAGATAAATCTAAAGATAAAGTTATTTCTGGTATTACTCATCTTAATAATAGAACTCAAGTTACTATAAAGCTTAGTGATAATAAGAATAATAAAAAATATAGATATTTATTAGATATTTTAGCTAAAAATAATATTAGTTTAGATTTAATAAATATATTTCCTACTGAACAAATATTTACAATTGATTCAAATAAAAAAGAAAAAATTAAAGAAGTTCTAGAAAAAAATAAGTTGATTTATAAAATTATAGATAACTGTAGTACTATAGCTATAGTAGGAATTGGCATGAGGGGAGTTCCAGGAATAATGGCAAAAATAATTAATACGTTAGGTGAGAATTCTATAGAAATTCTTCAAACTGCAGATTCAAACATGACAATATGGTGTTTAATACAAAGTGATCATATAAGTCAGGCTTTAAATTTACTTCATAGAGTCTTTAATTTAGGTGAATAAAATAAATCCTCCTGTACAAAATAAGTAGTGTACAGGAGGATTTTATTATGAATGAAATATATACTAAAATAAATAATGAAAATATAGAAAAGGATAAAAAATTAATAGAGGAAAAGGAAAAAAGAGAAGAGATAATAGAGTTTGGTACAACAAATGGAGAAACTCAAGATGATAGTATACAAATTCTACCAATAATTGGCCAAATAGAAGGACATCAAGTATTACCAGCTCAAAGTAAATCTACTAAATATGAGCATGTAATTCCACAACTTATTTCTATGGAAAGAAATGAAAAGGTTAAAGGAGTTTTAATAATTTTAAATACTGTAGGTGGAGATGTAGAAGCAGGTCTCGCTATAGCAGAAATGATAAATTCTCTATCAAAGCCAACGGTTTCTATAGTTATTGGTGGAGGACATTCTATAGGAGTACCTCTTGCAACTTCATCAAGTTATTCATTTATTACTCCATCAGCTACTATGATAGTGCATCCTATTAGAATGAATGGATTTGTAATAGGAGTTGCGCAAACTTTTAATTACTTTCAAAAAATGCAAGAGAGAATAGATAATTTTATTGTAAGAACATCTAAAATAAAAAAGGAAGAGTTAAAGAAAATGATGTTAAAATCTGATGAACTTTTGAATGATATGGGAACTATTCTAATTGGTAATCAAGCAGTTGAATGTGGTCTTATAGATGAAGAAGGCGGAATTAAAGATGCATTAAGTAAACTAAAAGAATTAATAAATGAAAAAAATAAAAATAATTAAAAATTTTAATATTGTTAAGCAATTTAAGTAATGTAGTTATTTAAATTGCTTTTTTTTTATTAAAGTTTATAATAATATTATGTAAAGAATTAACTTACAATAAATGGGAAATGGCGAGGTGATTCTGTGTCTAATAGTAAAGGAAAAAGAAGTAGTAATAAAAAAGGCACAACTAAGAAAATTGATAAAAAGGAAAATGGAGATATTAAAGGTGTAATTTATATAGCCATAGGGATCCTACTAGCTATTGCTATATATACAACTTGGGCAGGAGCTTTGTCTACTATATCAAGAGAAATTATTTATAAAGTATTAGGAATTAGTTCTTTTGTACTTCCTCTATATTTAATTTACTTTGGATATTTTCTTATAGTTTCTAAAGGTAATTTAAAATTAACTAGAAAATTATTTGGAATAACCGTAATTTTAATATCTATTACATTAGGTTGTTCTTCTGCAAGTATTCATTTATTAGAGTCTAGAGAAGGTTTTGCTAAAACTTGGATAGAAATAGTAAAGTTAGATGGAATTCATGGTGGATTTATAGGACATTTAATAAGTTATCCATTAAGCAAATTAATAGGATTTATAGGATCATATATATTATATTTAACCTTTATTTCTATAGCAATATTAATTACAGCTGACATAACAATTTATGATATTATAGTAATTATTAAAGAAAAATTAAATAAAAGTGACACTGTAATTAAAGAAAAGGAAGTAAAGAAGGATAAGCAAAAGGAAAATGTTCCTATGATAGATGTTATATCAAAAGATGAAGAAAAAGAAAGAGAAGATTTTATAAATGGAATAAATAATAAAATTAAAATTTTAGACTTTATGAAAAATTCTTCATTAGAAGATAGTATTTTAGAAGCTTCATTAGATGAAAGTACAAATTTACAAAATGATAATATGTTCAATATAGAAGTCTTTGATGAAGATATAAAAAATACAAATAAAATTAATGATATTGAAGATAAAGTTAAGAAAAAAGAAAAATTAGATAACTCTGTAAAAGAAGTTATAAGCAAGGAAATTGAAGAAAGTATAGTTGGTGAAAAAAAAGAAGAAAAAATATATGTACATCCTTCTGTAGAACTTTTAAACATAAATAATAAAACAAAACTTAAAAATGAGGATAAAAAAGAACTTATAGAAAATGCTGGTAAACTTGAAGGGATACTTAATGATTTTGGAGTAGATGCAAAAGTTATACAAGTAACAAAAGGACCTTCTGTAACTAGATTTGAAATACAGCCAAGTCCAGGAGTTAAGGTTTCTAAAATAGTTAATTTACAAGATGATATAGCTTTAGGTCTTGCAGCAAGTGGAGTTAGAATGGAAGCTCCTATTCCAGGAAAGGCTGCTATAGGAATTGAAGTTCCAAATAATAAGCAAACAGCTGTATTTTTAAGAGAGGTTTTAGATTCTAAAGAATTTAAAAATAGTAATAAAAAATTAGCTTTTGCATTAGGTAAAGATATAGCTGGTAAATGCGTTGTAGGTGATTTAGCTACTATGCCACATACATTAATTGCAGGGGCAACTGGTTCAGGTAAATCTGTTTGTATAAATACACTTATAGTAAGTTTATTATATAAATATAGTCCAAAGGAAGTTAAACTATTAATGGTAGATCCAAAGGTAGTTGAGCTTAGTGTATATAATGGTATACCACATCTTTTAATACCTGTTGTGACAGATCCTAAGAAGGCGGCAGCAGCATTAAATTGGGCTGTTAATGAAATGAATAAAAGATATAAGCTTTTTGCAGAAGCATCTGTTAGAAATATAGAAAGTTATAATGCTTTATTTGAGAAAGGTATAATAGAAGAAAAATTACCATATACAGTTATAATAGTAGATGAGCTAGCGGATTTAATGATGGCATGTCCTAATGATGTGGAAGATTATATATGTAGATTAGCACAAATGGCAAGAGCGGCTGGTATGCATTTAATAATTGCAACACAAAGACCATCTGTTGATGTAATTACAGGAGTTATAAAGGCTAATATTCCTTCTAGAATTTCATTTGCAGTATCTTCAGGTATAGATTCAAGAACTATATTAGATCAAACTGGAGCAGAAAAATTATTAGGAAGAGGGGATATGCTTTATTGTCCAATAGGTGAAAATAAACCTATAAGAGTTCAAGGAGCATTTATATCAGAAGAAGAAGTAGAAAAGGTTGTTAATTTTATAAAGAATGAAGAAGAGATTATAAATTATGAAGAATCAATAATTGAACATATTGAAAATGAAAGTAAAGAAACTACAAAGACATCAGATGTTAATGATGGAGATGAGTTAATACATGAAGCAATAAAAGTCGTTGTTGAATACAATCAAGCATCAACTTCATTCTTACAAAGGAAGCTTAGAGTTGGATTTAATAGAGCTTCTAGAATAATGGATGAACTTGAAGAAATGGGGATAATATCTGAAAAAGATGGAAGTAAACCGAGACAAGTTTTAGTTAGTAAAGAAGAAATAAATATGGAAGATTAAAAATACTTGTAAATATTATTTTTCTCAATTAAAATAAGATTTAGGAAAAATGAGTATAAATTAATTACATAGGAGGAAGAAACTTTGGAAAAATATAAAGTCGGTATGGTAAGCTTAGGCTGTGATAAAAATAGAGTTGATTCTGAACTTATTTTAGGAACTATAAATAAATTTTATGAAATAACAAATGATCCTAAGGAAGCAGAAATAATTATAGTAAATACATGTGGTTTTATAGAAAGTGCAAAGCAAGAATCTATAGATACGATTTTAGAAATGGCAGAATATAAAAATAAATATAAGTGTAAAATGCTTATAGCAACAGGATGCTTAACTCAAAGATATGGAGAAGAACTATTAGAGCTTATGCCGGAAATAGACATACTTATGGGCGTAAATGATTATATGAAAATTCATAAATTAATATTAGATTTTATTAAAGGTGAAAGAAAAATATTTGCTGCAAACTATAGTGATGATAATATTAATGATGGAATTAGACTTTTAACAACAGATAAACATACTGCTTATGTTAGAATAGCAGAAGGATGCGATAATTATTGTACTTATTGTATAATACCTAAAATAAGAGGAAAATTTAGAAGTAGAACTAAAGAATCAATATTAGATGAAGTAAGGTTACTTTCAGAAAAGGGTGTTAAAGAAATAATATTAATAGCTCAAGACTTAACTTATTATGGAATGGATATTTATAAAGAAAATAGATTACATGAATTAATAAGAGATATTTCTAAAGTTGAAGGTGTTGAATGGATAAGATTGCTTTATTGCTATCCTGAAGAAATAACAGATGAATTAATTGAAGAAATAGCTGTAAATGATAAAGTTGTTAAATATTTAGATTTACCTATACAACACATAAGTAATAATATATTAAAAAAAATGGCAAGAAGAACTAATAAAGAAACTATAATTAATATAGTTAATAAACTTAGAGATAAGGTTCCAGGAATTACTTTAAGAACTTCTCTTATTGTTGGATTTCCAGGAGAAACAGAAGAAGATTTTAAAGAACTATGTGATTTCTTAAAGGATTATAAATTAGATAATGTGGGAGTATTTAGATACTCAAAAGAAGAGGGAACGCCTGCAGCTAATATGGATAATCAAATAGAAGAAAATATAAAAATTGAAAGACAAAACTATCTTATGCTAATTCAAAAAAATGTTGTTCAAGAGTTAAACAAATTGAAAATATCAAAAGTTTATGATACTATTATAGAAGGAAGAAAAGGCAAATATTTCATTGGAAGAAGTTCAGAAATGGCACCTGAAATTGATGGAACCATTTTAGTTGAAACTACTCAAAATATTAATAATGGTGATATAGTGAAAATCAAAATAAAAGAAGCGTTAGAGTATGATTTAGTGGGAGAGGTATATGATGAATTTAGCAAATAAGCTAACTATGTTAAGAATAGTATTAGTTCCAATATTCTTGATTTTTATAGCGGTAAAAGATATTCCATATGGAACTTTTATAGCTACTTTTATATTTATACTTGCTTCATTAACAGATCAATTAGATGGTTATATAGCAAGAAGCAGAAATCAAGTAACTACCTTTGGAAAATTTATGGATCCTCTTGCAGATAAGCTTTTAGTTACAGCTGCATTAATATCATTAGTAGAACTTCAAGTTGTTCCAGCTTGGGCTACAATTATAATAATAGCAAGAGAATTTGCTGTATCAGGACTTAGAACAATAGCTGCGTCAGAGGGCAAGGTTATTGCTGCTAGTATGTGGGGAAAAGTAAAAACAGTAACACAAATTGCAGCTATTATAACATTATTGTTACAAGTAAATATAGGTTCATCTAAATACTTAATTTCATTAGTAGAAAATAGTGAATATTTTAATAAGGCTATAAAGTATGGACCAAGATTTATATTATTATTAGCTGTAATAATGACTATAATTTCAGGATATGATTACTTCAAAAAAAATATAAAGATTATTAATACAAATAGATAGATTATATTTATAAAAAATGGATATAATTTAAAAAAAGAGTTCCTTCTCTTAGAGTTGGAACTTTTACTATAAAAGACAAAGAAATATTGATAAATTAATGTTGACTATAAATAACATATCATTTATAATTTAATTAGAGAACAAACGTTCTGTAAGAGAGGAAGGTGCTATATGGGAAATATAGATATGGATAAACTAAAAGCTATAGAAAATGCAATGGGGCAAATTGAAAAACAATTCGGAAAAGGTTCAGTTATGAAACTTGGAGAAAACAGTTCTTTAAACATAGAAGCTATTTCAACTGGTTGCCTTGATTTAGATATAGCTTTAGGTGTAGGGGGAGTCCCTAGAGGAAGAATAATAGAAATATATGGACCTGAAAGTTCAGGTAAAACAACTGTTGCATTACACATTGCTGCTGAAGCACAGAAAAAAGGTGGAGCTGTTGCATTTATAGATGCAGAACATGCTCTTGATCCAAGTTATGCTAAAAATTTAGGCGTTGATATAGAGAATCTTATAGTTTCTCAACCAGATACAGGAGAGCAAGGACTTGAAATTGCCGAAGCTTTAGTTAGATCTGGAGCTATAGATGTTATAGTAGTTGACTCTGTTGCAGCTCTAGTACCTAGAGCGGAAATAGATGGTGAAATGGGAGATTCTCACGTAGGTCTTCAAGCAAGACTTATGTCGCAAGCATTAAGAAAATTAACAGGTACAATACAAAAGACAGGATGTATTGCAATATTTATTAACCAATTAAGAGAAAAGGTTGGAGTTATGTTCGGTAATCCAGAAACTACAACTGGTGGTAGAGCGTTAAAATTCTATTCAACAATAAGGCTAGATGTTAGAAGAATAGATTCTATAAAACAAGGTGAAAATATAGTAGGAAACAGAACAAGAGTTAAGGTAATGAAAAATAAAGTAGCACCACCGTTTAAACAAGCTGAATTTGATATAATGTATAATGAGGGAATATCAAAGACAGGAAATATAGTAGATGTTGGTGTTAAAGAAGGAATAGTTCAAAAAAGTGGAGCATGGTTCTCTTATGGAGATATAAGATTAGGTCAAGGAAGGGAAAATGCAAAGCAATATTTAAAAGATAATCCTGAAATCTCATTAGAAATAGAAAATAAAATAAGATCTAAGTATGAATTACCTACAATGGAAGAGGTAGTTGTTACTAATAAAAAAGAGAGCGCTAAAGAAGAATAAACTAATAAATAATAGAATATATTTATAGAAATATGCTAATAATATAGTCGATAGTATTATAAAATTATACTATCGACTTTTTGTTATACCAAAACAAAATATATATATATAATTGCTACAAACTGTCTTATTGTATTATATAAGTAACTTGACATAATTTCAATTTTAATATAAAATAATAACAAATACTGGTTTTATCATATTTCATATATCAGTTAGGTTAAATATGATACCTCTACATTTTCATTTAAGCATAATTGTTTATATGAATGGAGGAGGTGTTGTTATGGATAATATTCTTGGTATAGTAATTTATGTTGTAGTGTTAGTCGTATCAGGCTTATTACTTTATAAAGGTATACAAAGTGCTTCTAAAAAGAAAATAGAAGGCTTAGAAAAGGAAGCTGAAACTCTTTTAGAAAATGCTAAGAGAGAAGCGGAGGCTACTAAGAAAGAATCAATTTTAGAAGCAAAGGAAGAAGTTCATAAACTTAGAAATGATTTAGAAAGAGATTCAAGAGAGAGAAGAAATGAAATTCAAAGACTTGAAAGAAGAATAATTCAAAGAGAAGAATCTTTGGATAAAAAAGCAGATCTTTTAGAAAAGAAAGAAGAAGCTTTAAGTAAAAAATTACAAGAAATCGATGAAATGGAAGCTAATGTGCAAGAACTTCACTCTAAAAGAAGAGAAGAACTTGAAAGAGTAGCATCTTTATCTACTGATGAAGCTAGAGAAATTCTTTTAGAAGAAGTCAGAAGAGAAATTACTCATGAAACTGCTATGATGATCAAAGATATTGAATCTAGAGCCAAAGAAGAAGCAGATAAAAAGGCAAGAGAAATTATAACAACTGCCATTCAAAGATGTGCAGCTGATCATGTATCAGAATCAACAGTACATGTTGTTGCCCTTCCTAATGATGAAATGAAGGGTAGAATAATAGGTAGAGAAGGTCGAAATATCAGAACTCTTGAAACGTTAACAGGAGTAGATTTAATTATAGATGATACTCCAGAAGCTGTTATTTTATCAAGCTTTGATCCGGTAAGGAGAGAAATTGCTAAAATAGCATTAGAGAAGTTAATTGTAGATGGTAGAATTCACCCAGCTAGAATAGAAGAGATGGTAGAAAGAGCTACTAAGGATGTTGAAAATGATATTAAAGAAGAAGGAGAACAAGCAACTTTAGAAACTGGAGTTCACGGAGTTCATCCTGAAATCATAAAATTACTTGGTAGACTAAAGTATAGAACTAGTTATGGACAAAATGTATTAAAACATTCCATTGAAGTTTCATACTTAGCTGGTGTTATGGCTGCTGAATTAGGATTAGATGTAAGTCTTGCTAAAAGAGCTGGATTATTACATGATATTGGTAAAGTAGCAACACAAGAAGAAGAAGGCCGTCATGCTGTTATAGGTGGAGACTTAGCTAAAAAATATGGAGAATCACTTGTTGTATCAAATGCAATAGCAGCGCATCATGGAGATGTTGAAATGCTGACGCTAGAAGCTGTATTAGTTCAAGCTGCTGATGCAATATCCGCTGCAAGACCAGGAGCAAGAAGAGAAACTTTAGAAGCTTACATTAAGAGATTAGAAAAACTTGAAGAAATTGCGAATTCTTATGAAGGTGTAGAAAAGTCATATGCAATTCAAGCTGGTAGAGAGATTAGAATTATGGTTAAACCAGATCAATTAGATGACGCTGGATCTGTAGAGTTAGCTAGAAATTTAGCTAAAAATATAGAGGAACAATTAGAATATCCAGGTCAAATAAAAATTAATGTTATAAGAGAAACAAGAGCAGTTGATTATGCTAAATAATATAAAGTACATTTTGCTTAATGCAAAATGTACTTTATTTTTATATAAAAATAAAATATTTTTTATTTTAAAAATAAAAAAGGATTTTAAATATGGATATAGAATATATATATAGCAAGAATAAATTCTTGAATAAAGTGTAAACGATTTTTATCTAGGAGGTAAATACAAAGTGGAAGTATTAAAAGTTTCAACAAAATCTAATCCAAATTCTGTGGCAGGTGCATTAGCTGCCATTATTAAAGAAAAAAATATAGTAGAAATTCAAGCAGTAGGAGCAGGTGCTATAAATCAAGCGGTAAAAGCAATTGCTATAGCAAGAGGCTTCGTTGCCCCTAGCGGAAAAGATATTGTTTGTGTTCCTGCATTCACTGACATTGAAATTGATGGTGAAGAAAGAACAGCAATAAAACTAATCGTTCAACCAAGATAATATTTAGATTATAAAATGAATTTTATTAAGGGGAGATAAAAAAGAGCTACAAATGTAGTTCTTTTTTTAGTATTATTTAAATTAGAATACTATAAGCCTTGAAATTTTTTAAATTTCCATATATAATGAAATAGTTAAATAGGAAACTATTTTAAAATAGAAGTAAAGAGGTGTGTATAATGGTATCTAAAGAAGTTGTAGTAAACAACGGAACTGGTTTACATGCTAGACCAGCGACTTTATTAGTTAAGAAAGCTTCATCTTTTAAATCAGATGTAAGCATAGAATTCAATGGAAAGAAAGCAAACGTTAAAAGCTTAATCGGAGTTCTTTCTTTAGGAGTAACTAAAGGAGCAACTATAACTGTTTTAGCTAGCGGAGATGACGAAGCTTTAGCAGCAGAAGAAATAGCTAACTTAATAGCTAACTTAGAAGACTAATAAAAAAGTGCCTTTTGGCACTTTTTTAATTTATAGACCAGTTATAAAAAGTCAATACTTTTTTAAAAAATTCTTTTATTAAATAAGGGTATACTTAAGAAACCATAT